>NZ_JACHDC010000010.1:0-271221 GCF_014200875.1 Paraburkholderia sp. HC6.4b | reverse complement strand
TCTTTGCCTACTTTCTTTGCAGCAGCAAAGAAAGTAGGTGCCGCCCCGCACAGGGGCAACGCTAATAGACCGATAACAAAGCAAGGAAAGGCCAACCAAGCCAGAACAACGAAAAAAGCCCCGCCCCGCACAGGGGCAACGCTAATAGACCGATAAGACAACAAGGAAAGGCCAACAAAGCCAGAACAACGAAAAAAAGCATAACCCCTGTCCACACCGGCCGCCGGCCGGCAAAAAACCTCGTCCAGCTATAATCAACCCTTCCCCGCCTCCAAAATCCTGCCTTTAACAGAAACATGAGCGACACCCCGAGCGACCCGACCTCGACGCTTGCAAAAAGCTTCGAACCCCACACCATCGAAGCCCACTGGGGCCCTGAATGGGAAAAGCGCACCTACGCCGCGCCCTCCTTCGACGCGAACCGCAAGGATTTCTCGATCCAGCTGCCGCCGCCGAACGTCACGGGCACGCTGCACATGGGCCACGCGTTCAACCAGACCATCATGGACGGCCTGACCCGCTATCACCGCATGCTCGGCGAGAACACGCTGTGGGTGCCGGGCACCGACCACGCAGGCATCGCCACGCAGATCGTCGTCGAACGCCAGCTCGACGCGCAGGGCGTGTCGCGCCACGACCTCGGCCGCGAGAAGTTCGTCGAGCGCGTGTGGGAGTGGAAGCAGCAATCCGGCTCCACGATCACGAATCAGGTGCGTCGTCTCGGTGCATCGATCGACTGGTCGCGCGAATACTTCACGATGGACGACAAGACGTCGGCCACCGTGCGCGACGTGTTCGTGCGTCTGTATGAACAGGGCCTGATCTATCGCGGCAAGCGCCTCGTGAACTGGGACCCGGTGCTGCTCACCGCCGTATCCGACCTCGAAGTGGTCAGCGAAGAAGAAAACGGCCACCTGTGGCACATCCACTATCCGTTGACCGACGGCTCGGGCCATCTGACCGTGGCCACCACCCGTCCGGAAACCATGCTCGGCGACACCGCCGTGATGGTGCACCCGGAAGACGAGCGCTACGCCCACCTGATCGGCAAGACCATCACGCTGCCGCTGTCGAACCGCGAAGTGCCGATCATCGCCGACGATTACGTCGACCGCGAATTCGGCACAGGCGTCGTCAAGGTCACGCCCGCGCATGATTTCAACGATTATCAGGTCGGCCTGCGCCACAAGCTGCCGCAAATCGAAATCCTCACGCTCGACGCGAAGATCAACGACAACGCGCCCGAAAAATACCGCGGCCTCGACCGTTTCGAAGCCCGCAAGCTGGTCGTCGCCGATCTCGAGGCGCTCGGTGCGCTCGAATCGGTCAAGCCGCACAAGCTGATGGTGCCGCGCGGCGACCGCACCGGCGTCGTGATCGAGCCGATGCTGACCGACCAGTGGTTCGTCGCGATGAGCAAGCCGGCGCCCGAAGGCACGTTCAATCCGGGCAAGTCGATCACCGAAACCGCGCTCGACGTCGTGCGCAACGGCCAGATCAAATTCGTGCCGGAAAACTGGACCACCACGTACTACCAGTGGCTCGAAAACATCCAGGACTGGTGCATCTCGCGTCAGCTGTGGTGGGGTCATCAGATTCCGGCGTGGTACGGCGAGAACGGCGAAGTGTTCGTCGCCAAGACCGAAGAGGACGCGCGCGCGAAGGCCGTCGCGGCCGGCTACACCGGCGCATTGAAGCGCGACGAAGACGTGCTCGACACGTGGTTCTCGTCCGCTCTGGTGCCGTTCTCGTCGCTCGGCTGGCCAAACGAAACCGAAGAGCTGAAGCACTTCATGCCGTCGTCGGTGCTCGTCACCGGCTTCGACATCATCTTCTTCTGGGTCGCGCGCATGGTCATGATGACCACGCACTTCACGGGCAAGGTGCCGTTCGAAACGGTCTATATGCACGGTCTCGTGCGCGACGCCGAAGGCCAGAAGATGTCGAAGAGCAAGGGCAACACGCTCGACCCGATCGACATCGTCGATGGCATCGACCTCGACGCGCTCGTCGCGAAGCGCACCACCGGCCTGATGAATCCGAAGCTGGCCGCGTCGATCGAGAAGAAGACCCGCAAGGAGTTTCCGGACGGCATTGCGGCGTTCGGCACCGACGCGCTGCGCTTCACGATGGCGTCGATGGCCACGCTCGGCCGCAACGTCAATTTCGACCTCGCGCGCTGCGAAGGCTATCGCAACTTCTGCAACAAGCTGTGGAACGCCACGCGCTTCGTGCTGATGAACTGCGAAGGCCACGACTGCGGTTTCGGCCAGCCGGCGCAATGTGGCGAATGCGGGCCAGAAGGCAATCTGCATTTCTCGCAGGCCGACCGCTGGATCGTGTCGCAACTGCAGCGCGTGGAAGCGGAAGTCGTCAAGGGTTTTTCCGACTATCGTTTTGACAATGTGGCCAACGCCATATACAAGTTCGTATGGGACGAATATTGTGACTGGTACGTCGAACTCGCCAAAGTGCAGATCCAGACGGGGCAGCCGAACCAGCAGCGTGCCACGCGGCGGACGCTTTTGCGTGTGCTCGAAACGGTGCTGCGCCTCGCGCATCCGGTGATCCCGTTCATCACCGAAGCGCTGTGGCAGAAAGTGGCGCCGCTCGCGGGACGCTACCCGGAAGGCAAGGCCGAGGGCGAGGCGTCCATCATGGTGCAGCAGTATCCGGTCGCGGAGCCGTCGAAGCTCGATGAAGACGCCGAGCGGTGGGCGACCGAGCTCAAAGCGGTGATCGATGCATGCCGTAATCTGCGCGGTGAAATGAACCTGTCGCCGGCGGTGAAGGTGCCGTTGCTCGCCACCGGCAATGCGGAGCGTCTTCGTACTTTCGCGCCTTACGCTCAGGCACTTGCGCGTCTGTCGGAGGTGCAGATCATCGCCGACGAGGCCGCGCTCGACGCCCAGGCGGATGGCGCGCCGATTGCTATCGTAGGAACGGACAAGCTCGTGTTGAAGGTCGAAATCGACGCAGCGGTCGAACGCGAACGCCTGTCGAAAGAGATCACGCGGTTGAGCGCCGAAATCGTCAAGTGCAACGGTAAGCTACAGAATCAGGCCTTCGTTGCGAAGGCGCCGGCGGCGGTCGTGGAACAGGAGCAGAAGCGGCTGGCCGATTTCGAAGCCACCGTCGGCAAGCTGAAAGCCCAACTGGCCCGCTTGCCGGCCTGACCGACGCGCCCGCCCCCCTCAACGGCGGGCAAGGATTTAACCAGAGGACTCAGGGTATTCACATGCTAAAAGTTACGAAGGCGGTCTTTCCGGTAGCCGGTCTTGGCACCCGCTTCCTCCCCGCCACGAAGGCTAGCCCGAAGGAGATGCTGCCGATCGTCGACAAGCCGCTGATTCAGTACGCGGTCGAAGAGGCGATGGCGGCCGGCATCACCGAAATGATCTTCGTCACGGGCCGCAGCAAGCGCGCGATCGAAGACCATTTCGACAAGTCCTATGAGATCGAGGCCGAACTCGAGGCGCGCGGCAAGGACAAGCTGCTCGAACTCGTGCGCAGCATCAAGCCGAGCCACGTCGACTGCTTCTACGTGCGCCAGGCCGAGGCGCTGGGCCTCGGCCACGCCGTGCTGTGCGCCGAGAAGCTGGTCGGCGACAACCCTTTCGCCGTGATTCTCGCGGACGACCTGTTGTACGGCACGCCGCCCGTGATGACGCAGATGATCGAGGTGTTCGATCACTATCACAGCTCGGTGATCGGCGTCGAAGAGATCCCGCCGCAAGATACCAAATCGTACGGCATCGTCGACGGCAAGGAATGGGAAGACTCGATCATCAAGATGTCGGGCATCGTCGAAAAGCCGGAGCCGGGCGTGGCGCCGTCGAACCTCGGCGTGGTGGGCCGTTATGTGCTGAAGCCGCGCATCTTCGATCACCTGCGCTCCATCAAGCCGGGCGCGGGCGGTGAATTGCAACTGACGGACGCGATCCAGTCGCTGCTCGCCGACGAACAGGTGCTCGCGTACAAGTATCACGGCACACGTTTCGACTGCGGCAGCAAGCTGGGCTACCTGAAGGCGACCGTCGAGTTTGCCCTGCGTCACCCGGAAGTAGCCGCCGATTTCGAAGAATATCTGCGTACCCGCTCACCGGTTCTCGAAGGCTGACGTCGAAAGTCCGGCTGAAACGAAGAAGGCGCTGTACCCCGAATAATGGGGACAGCGCCTTCTTTTTTACATCGGACCGACAGTTTTACCGAATGCAGCTCATCGACGCCGCATCAGAAACGTAAACACCTTGTCATGCGCCGAGCTTTCGACGATCTCGTTGCCGGTCTGCTTCGCGAACGCGGCGAAATCGCGCTGCGAGCCGGGATCGGTGGCGAGCACCTTGAGAATCTGGCCGCTTTCCATGTCGGCGAGCGCCTTTTTGGCGCGCAGGATGGGCAGCGGGCACATGAGCCCGCGCGCATCGACTTCCTTGTGAATCTGAATTTGCATCGACGATGACCTTCGGGACGGGGCGTCGCTGACGACGCCGGACAGAGGGTCAAATTTTACAGCAGGCGGAGCGGCGGCGCCGGACATCGCCACGACGCCCATTTCCACGCGAGCCGTGCCGCGCGCCGTTACAGCGTCACCGCCTCGCCGCTTTGCAGCGACTCGCGCAGCGCCACGCCGATACGCGTCGCTTCGAGCGCATCGGCGAGCGTCGCGCCACGCTGTGCCGCATCGCCCTTCCCCGGCCCTTTTCGCACCAATGCGACGAACGCGCGTGCCTCGTGCAGAAACGCGTCCTCGAACCGGTCGAAAAAGTTCGGCGTGCACTCGTTGCGAATGCCGGTCGCATCGTAGATCTCGACGCGGTTCGCGCGCGGATTGCGGCCGATCGTCAGCGCGCCCGCCGTGCCGATCACTTCGCTGTGCGTATCGTTGCCGTGCGCCTGGGTGCGCGACGCGTAGAACATCGCGAGCTTACCGCCCTCGAATTCGCAGATCGCGACACCGTTGTCGACGTCGCCGAATTCGCGCAGACCCTCGTGCAGCGCGACCGTGCCCGCCGCGAACACGCGCGTCGCGCGCGGCTTGCCGAGCAGCCAGCGGGCGACGTCGATGTCGTGCACCGTGCAGTCGAGAAAGATGCCGCCCGAGGTCGCCGCGAAGCGCACGAAGAAACCGTCGTCGTCGTTTTTATCGGTGGTTTGCGAGCGCACGAGGAACGGCCGGCCGATCTGGCCGGCGGCGATTTTATCGAACGCGTCGCGGTAGCTCGGATCGAAGCGGCGCATGAAGCCGATCGTCGCCTGCAGGTGCGGATAGCGCGCCGCTTCGGCCAGCACGCGCTCGCATTCGGCGACATCGAGCGACAGCGGCTTTTCGCAGAACACATGCTTGCCGGCGCGCAATGCGTCGACGATCTGCTGCGCGTGCAGCGACGACGGCGTGACGAGCCATACCGCGTCGACGTGCGGATCGGCGAGCAGGTCCGCGTAATCGGTGTAGAGACGCGGCTCATGCAGCGACCCATGCATTGCCCCATGCATCGCATCACGCGCCCATGCCAGTTCATCTTCGAGCGGACTGCACGCGGCCGTGAGCGTCGCGCCCGGCACGCGATACGCGAGATTCTCCGCATGCCGCTTGCCAAGCCGCCCAAGGCCGACCACGCCGATCCGCACGCGCTCCGTGGCGGGCTTCATCACGCTGCCTCGCCGAGTTTGATCGCACGGCCCTCGCGCCACGACCGCGTCGCGGCTTCCGCGAGTTCGAGCGCTTTCAGGCCATCCGCGACGGTCGTGCGCACCGGCTTGCCATGCGTGACCGCGTCGAAGAAATGCGCGATTTCGAGCGCGTAGGCCGCGCGATAGCGTTCGAGAAAAAACGCCTCGGGCACGTCGGTCGATACTTCCGTCTTCGAGTACGCGGTGACTTCGGTGGGCCGAACGTTGCCTGCTTGCAGCATGCCGGTGCTGCCGAGCACTTCGAAGCGCTGGTCGTAGCCGTAGGCAGCGCGCCGCGCGGTGTTGATCTGGCACAGCCGCCCGCGCTTCGTGCGGATCGTCACCGCGGTCGAATCGATGTCGCCCGCGTCGGCGATCGCGGGGTCGGTGAGGCAACTGCCGGTGGCGTGCAGCGTGTCGGCTTCGTCGTCGAGAATCCAGCGACAGATGTCGAAGTCGTGAATCAGCATGTCCTTGAAGATGCCGCCCGAGTGCCGGATGTACTCGACCGGCGGCGCGCCCGGATCGCGGCTCGTGACGACGAGCATTTCCGGCGTGCCGATCTCGCCCGCGTCGAGACGCGCTTTCAACGCGGAAAACGTCGGATCGAAGCGCCGCTGAAAACCGATCATGCACACGACACCGGCGCGCTCCACCGCTTCTGCGCACATCCGCGCGCGCTCCAACGAGAGATCGACCGGCTTCTCGCAGAACACGTGCTTGTTCTGCGCGGCCGATTTGACGATCAGGTCCGCATGCGTGTCGGTGCTCGAACAGATCACCGTCGCGCCGATCGATGCATCGCCGATCGCGCCGTCGCTATCCGCAACCTGCGCGCCATGCTGCGCGGCGAGCGCGGCGGCCGCCTCGCGATTCACGTCGACCACGTATTTGAGCCGCACGCCGGGCTGCCGCGCGAGATTCGCCGCATGGATCTTGCCGATGCGCCCCGCGCCGAATACGGCGACGTCGATCGTGTTTACCGCGTCAGTCATCGTAGCCTCCAGTGTCGTTGGATTCTTCAACGTTCAGTTCGAGCTTGTACGCGAGCGCGATGAAGAGCGCCTGGCACAGGCAGATCGTGCTGGTCAGCGAGCGGAACGCGAACGCGCTGCCCTCTTTCACGTACAGCTGCGTGCTGGCGTAGCGTGCGAGCGGCGATAGTTGGCTATCCGTAATGACGAGCGTCTTCGCCTGAAGATGATGCGCGACGCGCAGACAGTACTGCGTCTCCTTGCCGTACGGCGCGAAGCTGATCGCAATCACCACGTCGCCCTTCCTGACACTGCGGATCTGCTCGCGATACATGCCGCCGAAGCCAGACACCAGATGCACGCGCTTGTGCGTGTGCTGCAACGCATAGACGATGTAGCTCGCGACCGGAAACGAGCGCCGCACGCCGATCACGTAGATGTTGTCGGCCTGCTGCAGCATCTTCACGGCGGCGTCGAACTGCTTGTCGTCGAGGCCCGCTTCGAGTTCTTCGAGGCCGCCGCGCGACGCGGCGATGAACTCGCGCGCGACCGCGCCGCCCGACAAGGTGCCGGGCTTCTCGTCGATCAGCTTGCGGATGCGCTGCTGATAGCTCGACGACGACACGCCCTGCCCCGTATACGCCTGACGAAACACCGCCTGCAGATCCGAAAACCCGGAAAAGCCGAAGCGCTGCGCAAAGCGCACGACCGCCGACGGATGCACGCCGCAGCTCGCGGCGATATCGCTCGTGCGATCCATCATTACGCTCGCGCGATGCTGCTCGATGTACGTCGCGACGCTTTTCAACTGCCGCGGCAGCGACTCGTAGGTATCCGCGATGCGCTGCATCAATTCGTCGACGCTCGGCACCGCTTCTTCGGTGATCTGTTCCGCCATGACAGCCTCTCGGGGTTTCCTGCAATGCGGCAGACGCGCCCGCGGCGCGCCGCAACGTGCATCCGACGTTGCCGAGTATAGGCGGCCGCCCCGTCAAATGGAACGTATTTTCCATTTTTATTTGTCATGAAATTTTCTTTGCAAGGCTTCGGAAGATGACCTACTCTTGGTCGTGAGCGATGGCGCTTCGGCCTCGTTGTGTGGGTCATCGGAATGGAAAGCCGCCCGCCAGTCGCTCCCTCAATAACGAACGACAGACCGAGAAAGGTGGAGACAATGAGACTTTGCAGAGGCAAGGCAACGCTCAGGATTCTGGTGACGGCGTTGACGTTGGCGACGGGATTCGGCGCGGCCTCGGCCGCCCGCGCGGCGGACGCCCACTTCGTGCTGATCAGCCACGCGCCGGATTCGGACTCGTGGTGGAACACGATCAAGAACGCGATCAAGCAGGCCGACGAGGACTTCAACGTTCAGACCGACTACCGCAACCCGCCGAACGGCGACATCGCCGACATGGCGCGTCTCATCGAACAGGCGGCCGCGCGCAACTACGACGGCGTGATCGTGTCGATCGCCGACTTCGACGTGCTGAAGAGCTCGATCGCGAAGGTCACCGAGAAGCACATTCCGCTCGTCACGATCAATTCGGGCACCGAGGAGCAAAGCGCGAAGCTCGGCGCGATCATGCACGTCGGCCAGCCCGAGTTCGCGGCCGGCAAGGCCGCCGGAGAAAAGGCCAAGGCCGCCGGCATCAAGTCGTTCCTGTGCGTGAACCACTACGCGACGAACCCGGCTTCGTTCGAACGCTGCCGCGGTTTCGCCGAAGCGATCGGCGCCAACTTCAAAACCTCGACGCTCGACACGGGCCAGGACCCGACCGGCGTGCAGTCGAAGGTCAGCGCGTTCCTGCGCAATCATCCGGATACCCAGGCGGTGCTGACGCTCGGTCCGCTGTCGGCCGATCCGACGCTGAAGGCGCTGCAGCAGATGGGCCTCGCCGGCAAGATCTGGTTCGCGACGTTCGACTTCGACAGCGACATCGCGAAGGGCATCCAGGACGGCACGATCCAGTTCGCGATCGACCAGCAACCGTACTTGCAGGGCTATATCCCGGTTGCCGTGCTCGCGATCGTGAAGAAGGACCACACCACCGATCCGGCCAAAATCCGCGAGATCCTGCAGGCGAATCCGAAGTTCAAGGAGCGTCTTGCCACTTATGGGCTCACGCCGTCCTACGGGCCGCGCAATATCGGCTCGGGCCCGGGCTTCATCACGAAGGCCAACGTCGACAAGGTGCTGAAGTACGCGGGTCAGTACCGCTGAACGCACGGCAACGCATCGCATCGCATCGCGCGCCTAAGCCGCCGCGCCGGCGGCAAGGTTAAAAGGCAGTGACCGGCGGGACGCATGGCGTCTTGCCGGCGCCCGCCCGCTCAGCGGATTCGCAAACGCCCACGGCATTGCGCCGACCCGCCGGTCGCGGGCGTATCAAGGAGAGCTTCAATGGGTGTCGCCGACCTGTTTCATCCCCATCACCGCAAGCAACCGCCGCCTGATCCGCAGGACCCGGCGAAGTCCGCTGCGACGACCGCCTCGCAATCCGCTGCCGTCGACGAACGCGTGCGCGAGGAATCCTGGTTCCGCCATCTGCTCGGCCGACCGGAATTCGCGGCGCTCGCCGGCACCGTGATGGTGTTCATCGTGTTCGGCGTGGCGGCCGGCAACTCGGGGATGTTCAACCTCGACGGCGTGATGAACTGGTCGCAGGTCGCCGCCTATCTCGGTCTGATCTCGGTCGGCGCGTGCCTGCTGATGATCGCCGGCGAGTTCGATCTGTCGATCGGTTCGATGATCGGCTTTGCCGGCATGATGGTCGCGCTGCCGACCATGTACTTCCACTGGCCGATCTGGCTGGCGATCGTGTTCGCGTTCGTCGGCTCGATGCTGCTCGGCGCGCTCAACGGCTATCTGGTGATACGCACGCGCCTGCCGTCGTTCATCGTCACGCTCGCGTTCCTGTTCATACTGCGCGGTCTCACGCTCGCGCTATCGGTGATGTTCGCCGATCGCACCATCATCTCCGGCGTCGGCGACGTCGCGCGTCAGGACTGGTTCGCGCACACGCTCTTCCAGGGCGTCGCGTTCAAAGGTCTGTTCGTGTGGCTCGGCCACCTCGGCCTCGTGAAGCTGCTCGACAACGGCACGCCGCTCGTGCCGGGCATTCCCAAGGTGCTGCTGTGGTGGCTCGTGCTCGCCGTGGTCTGTGCGTTCACGCTCGCCAAGACGCGCTTCGGCAACTGGATTTTCGCGGTCGGCGGCGATGCCAACGCGGCCAAGAACGTCGGCGTGCCGGTGCGTCGCGTGAAGATTTCGCTGTTCGTGCTGACCGCGTTCTGCTCGGCCCTGTATGCGGTACTTCAGGTGTGCGACATCGGTTCGGCCGCGGCCGACCGCGGTTTGCAGGCGGAGTTCGAGGCGATCATCGCCGCGGTGATCGGCGGCACGCTGCTGACGGGCGGCTACGGCTCGGTGATCGGCGCATGCTTCGGTGCGCTGATCTTCGGCGTCGTGCAGATCGGCATCACGTACACCAACGTCGATTCCGACTGGTTCCGCGTGTTCCTCGGCGTGATGCTGCTGTTCGCCGTGCTGTTCAACCACTACGTGCGCGGCCGCGTCGCGGCATCGCGCTAGACGGAGGTTCCTGATGAGCACCCCCGAACAAAACACCGACGACATCATTTTGTCGCTGGAAAACGTCAGCCGTTATTTCGGCAACATCATCGCGCTGAACGACATCACGCTGCGCCTCGTACGCGGCGAAGTGCATTGCCTGCTCGGCGACAACGGCGCCGGCAAGTCGACGCTGATCAAGACGCTCGCGGGCGTGTATCAGCCGAGCAAAGGCACCTACCGGGTGGACGGCAAACCAGTGCATTTCACGTCGCCGAAAGACGCGCTCGATCTCGGTATCGCAACCGTCTACCAGGATCTCGCGCTGGTGCCGCTGCTATCGGTCGCGCGCAATTTTTTCATGGGCCGCGAGCCGCAGAAAAAGCTGTTCGGCCTTCTGAACGTGATGGACCTCGAAACCTGCGCAACCACCGCGCGCGACAAGCTCGCCGAAATGGGCATCAACGTGCGCGACCCGCATCAGCCGATCGGCACGATGTCGGGCGGCGAGCGTCAATGTCTGGCGATTGCGCGTGCGATCCACTTCGGCGCGCGCGTGCTGATTCTCGACGAACCGACCGCCGCGCTCGGCGTCAAGCAGAGCTTCAACGTGCTGAAGCTGATCCACAAGGCGCGCGCCAAAGGCATCTCGGTGATCTTCATCACGCACAACGTGCACCACGCGTATCCGATCGGCGATTCGTTCACGCTGCTCAATCGCGGCCGCTCGCTCGGCACGTTCACCAAACAGACGATCAGCAAGAACGAAGTGCTCGACATGATGGCCGGCGGCGCCGAGATGCAGAAGATGATCGGCGAACTCGAAGGCGCGACGATCTGACCGATTCGCGCGGCACGTCCAGCCTCGGCGCGTTTCGCCCGGCTGGCCGACGCGCACCTCCCGCGCACTGTTACTCAGGACTATTCATGGCTCACTCCAGCACCTCCAGCGGTAACGCAGCGGACAGCCGGTTCGCACCGGGGCGCGCCCGCGACATCGTGTGCCTCGGCCGGCTGGCCGTCGATCTGTACGCGCAGCAGGTCGGCGCACGGCTCGAAGACGTGTCGAGCTTCGCGAAGTATCTCGGCGGCTCGTCGGCGAACATCGCGTTCGGCTGCGCGCGGCTCGGGCTTGCCGCGGCCATGCTGGCGCGCGTCGGCAACGATCACATGGGGCGCTTCCTGACGGAGACGCTCACGAAGGAAGGCTGCGACGTGAGTCGCGTGCGCATCGATCACGATCGGCTGACCGCGCTCGTGCTGCTCGGCCTGAAGGACCGTGACACCTTTCCGCTGATCTTCTACCGCGAGAACTGCGCCGACATGGCGGTCGACGAGGCCGACTTCGACGAGGCGTTCATCGCGTCGTCGAAAGCGCTGCTGATCACCGGCACGCATTTCTCGACCGAGCAGGTCAATCGCACGAGCCGTCGCGCGCTCGACTACGCGCGCCGCAACGACGTGCGCACCGTGCTCGACATCGACTACCGCCCGGTGCTGTGGGGACTCACGGGCAAGGCCGACGGCGAGACGCGTTTCGTGGCGAGCGAAGGCGTCAGCGCGCATTTGCAACGGATTCTGCCGCTGTTCGATCTGGTGATCGGCACCGAGGAAGAGTTTCGCATCGCCGGCGGCAAGGCCGACCTCGCCGACGCGCTCGCGATGGTGCGCGCGGTGACGCCGGCCACGCTCGTGCTGAAACGCGGGCCGCTCGGCTGTCAGATCATCGACGGCGAGGTGCCTGCGTCGCTCGACGATGCGCCGGTTCATGGCGGCGTCGAAGTCGAAGTGCTGAACGTGCTCGGCGCGGGCGACGCGTTTGCTTCCGGCTTCCTGTCCGGCTGGCTGCGCGATCAGCCGCTCGACGCCTGCGCGCACGCCGCGAATGCGAGCGGCGCGCTGGTCGTGTCTCGGCACGGCTGCGCTCCGGCGATGCCGACACCGGCCGAACTCGACTACTTCCTGCGCGAAGCGCAGGCCGATCCGCAACGCATGCGCCGCCCCGATCGCGATGCGAAGCTCGCAAGACTGCATCGCGTGTCGCCGGCGCGCAAAGCGTGGCACGAGGTGCTCGGCTTCGCTTTCGATCATCGCAACCCGTTCTTCGAACTCGCGCAGCAGACCGGTGCCGACGAAGCGCGCATTGCCCGGTTGAAGGGCTTGTTCGTCGAAGCGGTCGCGCAAACCGAACGTGCATTGAACTTGCAGGGACGCATCGGCGTACTGATCGACGACCGCTATGGTCAGGACGCGCTGAATGCCGCGACCGGTCGCGGCTGGTGGATCGGCCGCCCGGTCGAACTGCCCGGCTCCGTGCCGCTCGTGTTCGATCATGGTCGTTCGATCGGCACCACGTTGATCGCGTGGCCGCAGGAACACGTCGTGAAATGCCTCGTGCAGTTTCATCCCGACGAACCGATCGAGCAGCGGCTCGAACAGGAGGCGCAACTGCGCGCGCTGTATGACGCGACGCAGGCAAGCGGCCACGAATTGCTGCTCGAAGTGATTCCACCGAAGCAGGCGTCGCTGCCGCAGGGGCCGGATATCGTGTATCGCGCGTTAAAGCGCATCTACAACCTCGGCATCTACCCCGAGTGGTGGAAGCTCGAACCGATGGACGCCGCGCAATGGCAGGCCATCGACGCGCTGATCGCCGAGCGCGATCCGTATTGCCGTGGCGTCGTGCTGCTCGGTTTATCGGCGGCGGTCGAGCAATTGAGCGAAGGCTTTCGCGCGGCCGCGCAAGCGGCGACGTGCCGCGGCTTCACGGTCGGCCGCACGATCTTTCACGAACCGAGCCATGCGTGGCTCGCCGGTGAAATTGGCGACGACGAACTGATCGCGCGCGTGCGCCTCACGTTCGAAACGCTGATCGCCGCATGGCGCGGTGCGCGCGGCGAACCGGCGGCGCATGGCACACCTCATCACGCTCATCAGGAGCAGGCAGCATGAACGAGCGCATCATGGATGACGACACCCCATCCGCCAGCGGCGCGACGCAAGCGCACGCGCCTGCGCGCAGCGGCGGCACGATTCGCCTGACGATGGCGCAGGCGCTCGTGCGCTATCTGGCCGCGCAACGCGTCGCCAGCGAAGACGGCACCAACGTCGAACCGCTGTTCGGCGGCGTGTTCGCGATTTTCGGTCACGGCAACGTCGCGGGCATCGGCGAGGCGCTGTATCAGCATCGCGACGCGCTGCCGACCTTGCGCGCGCACAACGAGCAGGCGATGGCGCACAGTGCGATCGCCTACGCGAAGGCGCACTTTCGCCGGCGCATGATGGCCGTGACGACGTCGATCGGCCCAGGCGCCACCAATCTGCTGACCGCGGCCGCGCTCGCGCACGTGAACCGTTTGCCGGTGCTGCTGTTGCCCGGCGACATCTTCGTGTCGCGCGCGCCCGATCCGGTCTTGCAGCAGGTCGAGGATTTCAACGATGGCGGCGTGTCCGCGAATGACGCGTTCAAGCCGCTGTCGCGCTACTTCGACCGCATCGTGCATCCTGCGCAATTGCTGAGCGCGCTGCCGCGCGCGATCCGCGTGCTCACCGATGCCGCGTTGTGCGGCCCCGTCACGCTGGCGCTGCCGCAGGACGTGCAGGCGCAGGCGTGGGACTTCCCGGAGGACTTTTTCACGCCGCGTGTCGTGCGCTTTCATGCACCCGCGCCGCGTAGCGACGATATCGACGCCGCGTGCGCGCGCTTGCGGCACGCGAAGCGTCCGTTGATCGTCGCGGGCGGCGGCGTGCTGTACAGCCGCGCGGCCGATGCGCTGCACCGTTTCGCGAGCGCGCATGGCGTGCCGATCGCGGAAACGCAGGCCGGCAAAAGCTCGCTCGCGTGGAACGATCCGCTGAATGCAGGCGCGCTCGGGGTAACCGGCTCAGCGGCTGCCAACGCGCTTGCGCATGACGCCGACTGCGTGCTCGCGCTCGGCACGCGGCTGCAGGACTTCACGACCGGCTCGAACACGCTGTTCACGCAAGCCGACGTGATCGCGATCAACGCGAACGGATTCGACGCGCTCAAGCATCGCGGCTTCGTCGTCGAAGCCGATGTGAAACTCGCGCTCGATGCGCTAACGGGGCCGCTGCATGGCTGGCACGCCGAGCGCAGTTGGACCGCGCGCGCACACAAGCTCGCGGCGAGCTGGCGCGACACCGTGCACACGCTCACCCATGCGCCGCAACGCGACGCGGTACTGCCCTACGAGGGCGACGTGATCGGCGCGGTGCAGCGTTCGAGCGCGCACTCGCCGACCGACGACATCGTCGTCTGCGCGGCCGGCACGCTGCCCGCCGATCTGCACAAGCTATGGCGCGCGGGCCGGCCCGGCGCGTATCACGTCGAATACGGCTATTCGTGCATGGGCTACGAGATCGCGGGCGGCCTCGGCGTCAAGCTCGCGCGGCCCGAGCGCGAGGTGATCGTGATTCTCGGCGACGGCAGCTATCTGATGATGAACAGCGAGATCGCGAGCTCGGTGATGCTCGGCGCGAAGCTGATCGTCGTCGTGCTCGACAATCGCGGCTTCGGCTGCATCAATCGACTGCAACAGGCTTGCGGTGGCGCACCGTTCAACAATCTGCTCGACGATTGCGTGCACGCACCGGAAGGCGCGCCGCGCATCGACTTCGCCGCGCATGCGCGCGCGCTGGGCGCGCAAGCCGAGCATGCGCGCAATCTCGCCGAGCTCGAAGCGGCACTGCAACGCGCGCGCGCGGCGCGAGGCACGTACGTGATCAGCATCGACACCGACCCGGCTCGCACCACCGAAGACGGTGGCTGGTGGTGGGAAGTCGCGGTGCCCGAAGTATCGACGCGCACCGAGGTGCGCGAGGCACGCGCGAAGTACGACGCGCAACTCGCCGCGCGCGCGGCGCCGCCCGCGACGCCTGCGCCGTCACAGGGCGCCGATCACGACTGAGAACCATGAGGACTCCGGCATGACTGCTTTCGACGTACGCATCGGCATCAACCCGCTGTCGTGGATGAACGACGACCTGCCGTCGCTCGGCGGCGAGACGCCGCTCGAAGTCGCGCTGACCGAGGGTCGCCAGATCGGCTATCAGGGCTTCGAACTCGGCAACAAGTTTCCTCGCGAGCCGCAAGCGCTGAAAACGCTGCTCGCGCAATACGACCTCGCGCTCGTGTCCGGCTGGTACTCGGGACAACTGGCCAGGCGCAGCGTCGCCGAAGAAATCGACGCGGTCGGCCCGCATCTGGAGTTGCTCGCGCAGAACGGCGCGACCGTGATGGTGTATGGCGAAGTCGCCGATTCGATCCAGGGCGCGCCGCGCCCGCTGTATCAACGGCCGCGCTTTTTCAGCGACGCGCAATGGGCCGGCTACGCGGCACGCGTCGATGAATTCGCGCGTTATACGCTGAGTCGCGGCGTGCGGCTCGCCTATCATCATCATATGGGCGCGTACGTCGAAACGCCTGCCGACGTCGATCAGCTGATGGCGCGCACAGGCGACGCGGTCGGCCTGTTGTTCGACGCCGGGCACATCACGTTGGCGGGCGGCGATCCGTTGGCCGTGCTCGACCAACACATCGCGCGCGTTTGCCACGTGCACTGCAAGGACGTGCGCCCCGCCGTGATGAAGCTCGCACGCAATCGCAACTGGAGTTTTCTCGATGCGGTGATCGCCGGTGCGTTCACGGTGCCCGGCGACGGCGCGGTCGATTTTCCGGCGCTGATCGACCGGTTGAAGCGGCACGGTTATTGCGGCTGGCTCGTCGTCGAGGCGGAGCAGGACCCGGTGGTCGCGCCGCCGTTCGACTATGCGCAGAAGGGATACGGAACTTTGCGGGCGCTCGTCGATGCGCCCCTCGGCAAGGAGGCAGCATGAGCTTATTGGTGAAGGCAGAGCGCGAAGGCCAGACGATCGCGCGCGTGACGCCGCAGTCGGCCTGCTGGCGCTATGTGGGATTCGCCGCGTACCGGCTCGGCGCGAACGAACTCGTCTACGTGTTCGAGCCGGCGCGTGAAGCGTGCATCGTCGTGCTGAGCGGCGCGGTCGATATCGAAACGCCGGGCACGACGTGGAGCTCGCTCGGTTCACGCGACAGCGTGTTCGAAGACGCGGCGCCGTACGCGGTGTATTTGCCGCCGAACGTGCGCGCGACGGTGCGCGCATGCCGCGACGCGGAGATCGGTGTGGCGAGCGCGCCGGCTAGGGGCGAGTATCCGGCGCGGCTGATCGAGCCGGCGTCGATGAAGCGCTCGACGCGCGGTAAGTCGCTGAATACGCGTTACGTGTGCGACATTCTTCCGCACACCGAGCCGGCGGAATCGCTGCTGGTGGTCGAAGTGAGAACGCCGGGCGGTCACGCGTCGAGCTACCCGCCGCACAAGCACGACACCGACAATATCCCGCTCGAAAGCTCGCTCGAAGAAACCTATTACCACCGGCTCGATCCGCCGCAAGGCTTCGCATTCCAACGCGTGTACACCGACTCACGCGATATCGACGAATCGATGGCCGTCGAGGATCACGACGTCGTGATGGTGCCGCGCGGCTATCACCCGGTCATCGTGCCGTACGGCTACGACTCGTATTATCTGAACGTGATGGCGGGCAGCCAGCGGGTCTGGCATTTCCATAACGATCCGGCGCACGAATGGATCATCAACAAGGATGCTTGACTAACTTGTTCGTAGTCGCGCGTCAGCCAACCCCGAGCCATTCGCGCATCACGTCGTCGCGCGACATAAACGACGCCAGCGCGCCGTCGAACACGATCTCGCCGTGCCCCATCACCGCGACGCGGCACGCGATGTCCCGCGCGATCACGAGCCTTTGCTCGATCAGCAACATCGCGACGCCACGCTCGCGCAGCGCGTGCAGACAGGCGGCGACCTGCTGCATCACGAGACTCGCGAGCCCTTCGCCGGGCTCGTCGATCAACAGCAGATCGGGATCTCCGAGCAGCGCCCGCGCGAGCGCGAGCATCTGTTGCTCGCCGCCCGACAGCGCGCCGGCGCGCGTGCGCTTGCGCCCGGCGAGCACCGGGAACAGCGCGTACGCGTCGTCGAGCGTGAAGCGCGGCGCGCGGCCGCGCGCACGCAATGCGGCAGCCGGCGCAATGCCGAGCAGCAGGTTTTCATGCACGCTCAGCGCGGCGAACACGTCGCGATGCTCGGCCACATAGCCGAGCCCGAGCCGCGCGATCTCGAACGTGCGCCGACCGGCGAGCGAACGCCCCGCGAAACGCAGTTCGCCCTCGCAGCGCACGAGGCCCATGATCGCGCGCGCGAGCGTCGAGCGGCCCGAGCCGTTGCGGCCGACCAGCGCGACCACTTCGCCGGGCTCGATGCTCAGCGTGACGCCGTGCAACGCCTGGCTCGCGCCGTACCACGCATTCAGGTCGCAAATGTCGAGCAGCGCGCTCATCGGCCTGCTCCGTGGTCCGGTTCATCACCCGCCCGCGCGCCTGAGCCGACGTCGAAGCGTTCACCCAGATACGCGGCCCGTACCGCCGCGTCGGCGCGAATCGCGGCCGGCGATCCACTTGCGATGATGCGCCCTTGCACCAGCACCGAAATGCGATCGGCGATCGCGAACACCGCATCCATATCGTGCTCGACCATCAGCAGCGTGCGGCCGGCAGTGGTGTCGCGGATCAGCTCGATCGCGCGTGCCGCTTCCGCGCGGTTCATGCCCGCCGTCGGTTCGTCGAGCAGCAGCGTGTGCGCGCCGCCCGCGAGCGCGATGCCGAGGTCGAGCGCGCGCTGCTCCGCGTAGCTGAGCGTGCCGGCCGCGACGTCGCGGCGCGCCCCGAGGCCGACCGCGTCGAGCACCTCGGCCGCGCGCGCATCGACCGCGGCCGTGCCGGTCAGACGCTGCCACCAGCGCGTGCGATCGCGCTCGGCAAGCTGCGCCGCGCAGCGCAGGTTGTCGAACACGGACAGCCGCGCGAACACGCTGGTGCTCTGAAAGCTGCGCGCGAGGCCACGGCGCGCGATCGCGGCCGGCGCGAGCCGCGTGATGTCCGCGCCGAACAGGTGGATACGCCCCGCGCTCGGCCGCGCGCCGCCCCCGATCAGGTTGAACAGCGTGGACTTGCCCGCGCCGTTCGGGCCGATCAGCGCGTGCCGCTCGCCTGGCTCGATCGCGAGATCGACGCCGCGCAGGATTTGCGTCGAGCCGAAACGCTTTTCGATGCCGTGGAGCGCGAGTGCGGGGATCATCGTGCGGCTCCGGGGAATCGTGCCGCGCGTGCATGGGCCGTGACGCGCGCATGCGCGCGCAGCGCATGGCGCGTGGTCAGCGCAGCCAGAGCGGCGAGCGCAACGAGCGCCAGCGCAAGAGGAAGCGGCGAGGCGGCAAGCGGCGACGCGACGGTGACATCGGTACCCGCGCCAGCGCCCGCACCTGCACCGGCGCCGAACCATGCGCCGAACAACCCACCTGAAACCGCACCTTCGTCCGCGCCGAACTGCGCCGCATAGGCCCACTGCACCGCGAACACGATGGCCGCGAGCCACAGCAACCCCGCCGCCGCGCTCCACCAATACGCGGCGCGGCAACGTCGCCAGCCGTTGGCGGCAATCCGCGCCGTCTGCCGCGAGGCAAAGCCGGCGAGCCCATCCGGCGCGGCCAGCACGACGACGACGAAAAACAGCCCGAGATAGAACAGCCACGCCCGCGTGACACTGGCGACCACCACGCTGAAAAACGTCAGCACGATCGCCCCCGCGACCGGCCCGAAGAACGCCGCCGTGCCGCCGATCACGGTCGCGATCAGCACCGCGCCCGAGCGCATCATGCCGACGCTCTCAGTCGATACGAGCTCGATATTGATCAGCCCGAGCGTGCCGGCGACGCCCGCGAAAAACGCCGACAGCACGACCACGCCATAGCGAACCCGCCGCGGATAGCAGCCGATCGCCGCCGCGCGCGCCGGGTTGTCGCGCACGGCGTTCGCGAGCCGCATGAACGGTGTGCGCGACAGCGCGAACATCGCGACACTGGCGACGACGCACCAAAGCGCGATCAGCGCATAGGCCTCGCGCGCCGGACCGAAGCTCCAGCCGCCGAAGAGTGGCCCGCTCGCGCGATCGATCGCGACGCCCGCCTCGCCGCCGAACCAGCCCGGCAGCGTCCACGCCGCCGCGACGACGAGCTCGCCGAGACCGAGCGTGATCATCGCGAATGCGGTGCCGGCACGGCGCGTCGCGATGAAGCCGAACAGCACGCCGCACAGCGCGCCGCCGATGCCGCCGATCAACGGCAGCAGCACCAGCGGCATGCCGCCCGCGTTGAACACCCGCGCGGCGATCAACGCGCCGAGCCCCGCATAAGCGGCGTGCCCGAACGACAGCAGCCCGGTCCCGCCGAGCAGCAGGTTGTACGACAGCGCGAACACGATCATCGTCGCGCTTTGCGCGAGATAGCCGAGCAGCCAGCCGTGCGGCCAGATGAAAGGCGGTACGGCCAGAAAGGCGACGAGCGCGAGCCACGGCGCGAGCGCACGGCCGCCCCCGCGAGGCGGCACCTCGCTTTCCAGCGCGCTTGACGACCCGCTCCGCTTACGCATGATCGTCACGCCGTCCGAACAGCCCGCGCGGCCTCGTCGCCAGCACCGCGACGAGCAGCAGGTACGGCAGCAGCGGCGCCAGTTGCGCGAGCGTCAGCGCGTCCCATGCGGGCGGCAGCACCGCGCCGGCGAGCGACACCACGTCGCCCAACGACAGATCGCTCGCGACCGCCAGCGTTTGCAGGCACCCCACCAGCAGCGACGCGACGAGCGCCCCGCTCAGCGACCCGAGCCCGCCGATCACGACCACGACGAACACGATCGAGCCGAGCGACTCCGCCATCGCCGGCTCGATGACGAACAGCGGCGCGCCGATCACGCCGGCCAGTGCGGCGAGCGCGGTGCCGGCCGCGAACACGCCGGTGAACACGCGCGGCACGTCGTGCCCGAGCGCTTCGACGGCCTGCGCATGCGTGAGCGCGGCGCGCACGATCAAGCCCGTCTTCGACACGCGCAGCATCGCGACGAGCGCCGCGAGCATCGCGAGCGACACCGCCATCATGAACGCGCGGTAGCGCGTGAAGACCGCGCCGTACAGCGAGAACAGCGGACCGTCGAGCACCGCCGGAATCCTCGCCGACAGCGAACCGAGCCCCCAGCCGAGCTTGACGAGTTCGCCGAGCAGATAGGCGGCGCCGAACGTCAGCAGCAGTTCGGGCAGATGCCCGTGCCCGCGCACGCGCCGGAGCAGCCAGCGTTCGAGCGCCGCGCCGAGCAGCCCGACGAGGAGCGGCGCAACCACCAGCGCGCTCCAGAAGCCGGCGCGCGCCGCCACCGAAAAGCCGACGTACGCGCCGAGCATATAGAAGCTCGCATGCGCGAAGTTGAGCACGCCGAGCATGCTGAAGATCAGCGTCAGCCCGGCCGACAGCATGAACAGCAACAACCCGTAGCTCAGGCCGTTGAGCAGAGTGATGATGAACGACTGCACGCGTCTAGTCCGCCGGCCCGACGACGCACAACGGTTCGAGCGCCGCGCGCAGCTCGGCGGGCAGGTTCACGGGACGGCGCGTCGCGCGATCCACGTAGACGTGCACGAAGTGCCCTTGCGCGGCGGGCTCGGCGTCGCCGTCACGAAATAGCCCCACCTCGTAGCGCACGCTCGACGTGCCGAGCCGCGCCACGCGCAAGCCCGCCTCGATGCGATCGGGAAACACGAGCGGCGCGAAGTAGTTGCACTGCGTCTCGACGACCAGCCCGATCGTCGTGCCGTGTTCGAAATCGAGTACGCGCGCGCGGATCAGATACTCGTTCACGACGGTGTCGAAATAGCTGTAGTAGACGACGTTGTTCACGTGGCCGTAGACGTCGTTGTCCATCCAGCGCGTGGTGATCGGCAGGAAGTGCGGATACGCGGCGCGGCCGGCGGGAGCGGGTTTGTTCATCGGACGTGGCGGTGGGTGGATGCGAGGATCACAGCGACTCGGTCAGCATGCGGCGATAGTCGTCGGCGCTCGCCTCGCGCGGATTCGTGCGATGACAATGGTCGACCAGCGCGCCCTGCACGACCTTGTCGAACATGCTTTCGTCGACGCCCATTTGCCTGAGGCCGGTCGGCAGTCCAAGCCGCGCCGTCATGTCGAACAGCGCCTGCGCGAGATCCGCATGCTCGGGCACCCCCATCACGCGACGCATGCGCGCATAGCGACGCTCGGCCACCACGCTCGGCGCGCGCTCGTTGAAGCGCAGCACCGCGGGCAGCACGACCGCGTTCAGCGTGCCGTGATGCAGCGACGTGCGGCCGTTCACCTTCAGGCCGCCCAGCGGATGCGACAGCGAGTGCACACAGCCGAGGCCCTTCTGGAACGCCATCCCGCCCTGCATCGACGCGCTCATCATGTTCAGGCGCGCCTCGCGATCGCGGCCGTCCGCGCACGCGCGCTCGATGCTGTGCCACGCGCGTTCGAGGCCGTCGAGCGCGATACCGTCGGCGGGCGGATTGAAGGCCGGCGCGAGGAAGGTCTCGATGCAATGCGCGATCGCGTCCATGCCGGTCGCGGCGGTCAGCCCCGGCGGCAGGCCGAGCGTGAGACCGGGATCGCACAGCGCCGATTTCGGCAGCAGATTCCACGAGTGAAAGCCGAGCTTGCGGCCGTCGTTCAGGATCACGATCGCGCCGCGCGCGACTTCGCTGCCAGTGCCGGCCGTGGTCGGAATCGCGATCAGCGGCGCGACGGCGTCGGTGATCTTTGCGCTGCCGCCTTCGATCGTCGCGTACTGCGTGAGCGGCCCCGGATGCGTGGCCGCGATCGCGACGCCCTTCGCGAGATCGATCGACGAACCGCCGCCCACCGCGATCAGCCCGTCGCAGCGCTCGTCGCGATACACCTGGGCGGCCGCGAGCACCATTTCCTCGGTCGGGTTCGACGGCGTGTCGTCGAACAGCGGCACGTCGCCGAGCTTCAGCGCGTCGAGTGCCTGCCGCGCAATGCCGGCCGCGACGACGCCCTTGTCGCTGATCACCAGAGGCCGCTCGATGCCGATGCGCGTGCACTCGGACGACAGTTGCGACAGTGCGTCGTAGCCCAGATGAATATGGGTCAGGTAGTAGATGTAGGCCATGCCGTTTTCTCCCTGAGCGTGCGCTCATTGACCGCCGGTTGACGTGGATGATCGGTTCGGTGATGCGTCGATGGATGTGCCGGGTCGTGTGGTGTCGCGTGCGTTGTCGGCTGTCTCCATGTTGGCTGTGATTTCTGCGTCGGCTGTGTGCTGGCGAATGTTGCGGCTCGATGGGCCGAACGCCTCACTGCCCCGGCCGCTCGACGAATTCGAACGGCAACCCGCGTCGCCGCATCCATTCGCCGAGCGCCTGGCCGGTGCCCGCGCGCCACGGCCGCAGCTTCGCGGGCTCGACGAGCCGGTATTCGAGCAGCTCGGGCGACAGCGCGATCGTCCCATACGCCTTCACGTGATACGCGATGATCAGCTCGTTCTTGCGAATGAATTCGTACACGCCGATCAGCTCGACCGACCCGGCGTGCAGCGACGTCTCCTCCATTACTTCGCGCGCGATGCCCTGCTCCGGCGTCTCGCCGTTTTCGAGGAAGCCGGTGATCAGCGCGAACATGCCCTCGGGCCACGCCGCATTGCGCGCGAGCAGGATCTTGCCCTCGTACTCGACGATCGCCGCGACGACCGGCAGCGGGTTATTCCAATGGACGTAGCCGCACTCGGTATCGGGACAGCTCTGACGGACGCGGCCGCCCTCGTGATCGGGGTCGGCGCGTTCGGTCAGGGGTTTCGCGCAGCGGGGACAGAATCGGTACTCGGTCATGGCGGGGGACGTCTCTTTGTTTCGTGTTTTCTGGCGGGTCGTAGTTGGGTGGCTTTGCGCGTGTGCCGAGTGGTGCATCGAGGCGCCGGTGGTAACTCGGGTTCCAGCAACCTCACGCGTCTTCCATCACGCGACGCACAGCTCACGCACGTCGGCGGCGAAACGCTCGACCGTGTCGGGCTGCGTGTCCCACGCGCACATCAGCCGGCAACCGCCCGCGCCGATGAACTCGTAGAACTTCCAGCCGCGCGCGCGCATCGCCTTCGCGGCATGCGGCGGCAACTGCGCGAACACCGCGTTCGATTCGCTCGCAAACATGATGCTCACGCCGGGGATTTCCTGCAACCGCGTCTCCAGCAGACGCGCCATCGCGTTCGCGTGACGCGCATTGCGCAGCCATACGTCGTTGTCGAGCAGGCCGAGCCACGGCGCGGAGATGAAGCGCATCTTCGATGCGAGCTGTCCCGCCTGCTTCAATCGATAGGCGAAATCGTCGGCGAGCGCGCGGTCGAAGAACACCACCGCCTCGCCGACCGGCAAGCCGTTCTTGGTGCCGCCGAAACACAGCACGTCGACGCCCGCGCGCCACGTAATCTCCGACGGATGCACGCCGAGCGCGGCGACCGCGTTCGCGAAGCGCGCGCCGTCCATGTGCACCTTCAGATGACGACGCTTCGCGATCGCCGCGATGGCGCGCACTTCCTCGACGCTGTAGACGGTGCCGACCTCGGTCGACTGCGTCAGCGTGACGACCTTGGGCTTCGGATAGTGGATATCGGCGCGCCGCGTTACGATGGACTCGATCGCATCGGGCGTGAGCTTGCCGGCGATTCCCGGCGCCGTGAGCAGTTTCGAGCCCCCTGAAAAGAACTCGGGGCCGCCGCATTCGTCGGTCTCGATGTGCGCGAGTTCGTGGCAAATCACCGAGTGATACGACTGGCACAGCGACGCGAGCGCGAGCGAATTGGCCGCCGTGCCGTTGAACACGAAGAACACTTCGCAATCGGTCTGAAACAGGTCGCGCAGACGGTCGCAGACCTGGTTGGTCCAGGAGTCGTCGCCGTAGGCCGGCTCGTGGCCGCTGTTGTTGGCGGCGATCAGCGCGTCGAGCGCTTCGGGACAGATGCCGGCGTAGTTGTCGGACGCGAAATGTTGCATGGTCGAGCGACGCGCCCGGCGACAGGCGCGAGGGAATGACGGAAAGCGGTCATTTTAGTGCGCTCGTGCGAGATTTGTTTTCGCGTCTTAGCTGCAACCGCAATCCGGCATGCGGCCACGGCGCGGGCCGCGCGGCACGCGCGTCACTGCGATCAGGCCCGCCGCCCCCGCCAGCAGCGCGCCCGCGGCGAGCCACAGCGCCAGCGAAAACGACCCCATGTGCGCGGCAATCGGCGCGGCCACCAACGGACCCGCGATCTGACCGATGCCATAGGCCGCCGTCGCATAACCCATCAGCCCGGCCGCGTCGTCGCCGCGCAGACGCCGCGCCTCGCGCATCGCGAATAGCGTGATCGCGGTGAACGGCAGGCCGATCAGGATGCTGCCGAGCGAGAACCCGCCCGCCGTCGGCCACACGATGCCCAGCGCGATGCCGAGCGCCTGCAGCACATACGAGCCCGCGAGCAGCGCGCGGTTGTCCCAATGCACGGGCAAACGCGCGGCGAGCAACGCGCCGACGATCAGCGCCGCACCGAACATCGGCCAGAACAGGTCCGGCCACGCCGAGCCCGGCAACGCGTGGCGCGCGATGACCGGCAAAAAGGTCGCGGTGATGATGTAGCCGAAGCCCGGGATACCGTAGAGCAGGACCAGCCAGAACGCGTCGGCGCGGTGGACGGCATGGCTCGTCTGAATGCCGGCCGTACGAGGCGGCTGGTTTGCGCCGGCGCGCGATCCGGTGGCGGGCTTTGCGGTTGCGGAGCTTACAGCGGCAGGCTTCGCTGTTCCCGCACGCCGCGCTTCGCCAAACACCGGCCACACCAGCACCGACAGCACCGCGCCGATCACCGCAAAGCCGATCCATCCGACCACCGCGCCATAGCCGCCCGCGACGCTGACCAGCAAGCCGGTGCCGACGATGCCCAAGCCCGGCCCCGTATAGATGACGCCGCTCCACGCCTGCGCGCCGAGTTCGGCGAGCCGCCGCAAGCCCCACTGCGACGCGAACACGAAGGTCCATGCGCTGACCGCGCCGGCGACGAAGCGCACCAGCGCCCACACCCAGAACTGCCCGGTGACGCCCATCGCGAGCGTCAGCAGCACGGTCGCGGCGAGTCCGACGCGCACCATCCGCGCGGGCTCGACCCGCAGCGCCGCGCAGGTCATCGCGCCGGCGAAATAGCCGGCGTAATTGAACGACGCGAGCCAGCCGCCATGCTGGATATCGATCTGCGGCTGGCCGAGTGCGGCGCCGTGCAGCATCAGCGGCAGCAGCGGCGTGAATGCGAAGCGCCCGATACCGAGCGCGACGGCCAGCGTGACCATGCAGGCGAGCGCCGCGCGCCGGGCGGCGTGCGGCTCGTGGAAGCGCGGGTGCGCGTGGGAAGCGAGATCGTTCATGATCGGACGGTCAATCGGCGATGGTGTGAATTCATACTAGCTTGACCTTTGAATCACGAAAAATGAATAATTAGAATGTTATTCATCGCCAGGAGAGAATCATGGATCTGGCCGCTCTGACCATCTTTCGCGCGGTCGTGCGCGAAAACGGCGTGACGCGCGCCGCGGCGAAGCTCAATCGCGTGCAATCGAACGTGACCACGCGCATCAAGCAGCTCGAGGAGCAGCTCGGCACCGAGCTGTTCATCCGCGACGGCCGCCGCCTCGTGCTGACGCCGGCCGGCGAGACGCTGCTGCCCTACGCGGAACGGCTGCTCGCGCTCGCCGACGAGGCGCGGCACGCGGTGCGCGAGGATCGTCCGAGCGGGCGTCTGCGTCTCGGCACGATGGAAAGCGTCGCGGCGACGCGTCTGCCGGGCCTGCTCGCGCAATATCACCAGCAATGGCCGGCCGTCGAACTGGAATTGGAGACCGGCACGACCGGCAGGCTGATCGAGCGGGTGCGCGAGTTCGAGGTCGATGCGGCGCTGGTCGCGACGCCGCTCGATCCGGCCACGCTCGGCGATCTGTTCGAGACCGTGCCGATCTTCCGCGAGGAACTCGTGATGCTGACGCCGCGCGGTCATCGGCCGATCCGCGAAGTGCGCGACATCGCGCTATCGACGCTGATCGCGTTCGAGCGGGGCTGCGCGTATCGCGCGTATGTCGAGAAGTGGTATCTGGAGCACGGCACGCGGCCGCAACGGGTGCTGGAGCTCGGCTCGTATCACGCGATCGTCGCGTGCGTGGCGGCCGGCGCGGGCGTCGCGGTCGCACCGCGCTCGGTGCTCGATCTGCAGACCGACACGAGCAATATCGCGGTGCACGAATTGCCCGATATCGGCAAGATCGACACGCTGCTGGTGTGGCGACGCGGGCATTTTTCGTCGGCGCTCAATGCGCTGCGACGCACGCTGGTGGCGTCGCAGGAAGGGACGGCCGAGGTGGATGCGGTGGCGTCCGCGGATGCGAATGTGGTCTGATCGTTGAATCCGCCCCGCCGACCAGGTTCGACGCAACCCGGTCGGCTTCAGCAAAAGCGAAGGGACCACGCAACGCGCCAATCCTGCTGGCGCACCGCGTGGCCCCTTCGTCGAACCCGGCTCGACTTCGCGTCGAGCCGGACTCAACCGACCATCAGAATCAAAGCTGCCCTTCGACCCAGCTCTTGACGCCCGCGAGCGCCGCCGGCAGGTTGGCCGGCTCGGTACCGCCGGCCTGCGCCATGTCCGGACGGCCGCCGCCCTTGCCGCCCACCTGCTGGGCCACGAAGTTGACCAGTTCGCCCGCCTTGACCTTCTTGCTGGCGTCGGCGGTCACACCCGCGATCAGGCTGACCTTGCCGCCTTCCACCGACGCGAGCACGATCGCCGCGCTCTTCAGCTTGTCCTTGAGCTTGTCGACCGTTTCGCGCAGCGTCTTCACGTCCGCGCCTTCGAGCGTCGCCGCGAGCACATGCACGCCGCCGACTTCGATCGCCTGGCCCGCGAGTTCGTCGCCCTGGCTCGACGCCATCTTCGACTTCAGCGCGCCCAGTTCCTTCTCGAGCGCCTTCACCTGGTCTTGCACCTGGCCGATGCGCTGCGTGAGTTCCGCCGGTTGTGCCTTCAGCACGGCCGCGGCCGCGTTGACGCGCGCTTCGAGCTCCTGCACGTAGCGCACCGCGTTGTCGCCGGTGATCGCCTCGACGCGACGGATACCGGCCGCGACGCCACCTTCCATCACGATCTTGAAGAAACCGATGTCGCCCGAGCGATTCACGTGCGTACCGCCGCACAGCTCACGCGAGAAGCCGAGGTCGAGCACGCGCACTTCGTCGCCGTACTTTTCGCCGAACAGCGCCATTGCGCCGCCCTTCACCGCCTCGTCGTACGACATCACACGCACGATGCCGGGCGCGTTCGCCAGCACTTCGGCGTTGACGATTTCCTCGACGCGGCGGATCTGCTCGTCCGTCATCGGCGCGTTGTGGGCGAAGTCGAAGCGGGTCTTGTCGGCGTCGACGAGCGAGCCCTTCTGCTGCACGTGCGAACCGAGCACTTCGCGCAACGCCTTGTGCATCAGGTGCGTGGCCGAGTGGTTGCGCGCCGTGCGGGCGCGGCGCACCGCGTCGATTTCGGCCTTGACGATGTCGCCGAGCTTCAGCGTGCCCTGCTCGAGCGTGCCGTGGTGGCCGACCACGTCGGCCTGAACCTTCAGCGTATCGACGACCGCAAAGCGCGTGCTGGCGTTCGCGAGCACGCCCTGGTCGCCGACCTGGCCGCCCGACTCCGCGTAGAACGGCGTGTGATCGAGCACGACGACCGCCTGCTGGCCGGCCTGCGCCTGCTGCACCGACGCGCCATCGACGTACAGCGCGACGACCTTTGCGTCGTCGAAGACGATTTCTTCGTAGCCGTGGAAGGTGGTCTTCGCACCCGAGTATTCGAGGCCCTGCGCCATCTTGAACTTGCCCGCCGCGCGAGCCTGCTCGCGCTGACGCGCCATCGCGTCGTCGAACGCGGATTCGTCGACCGTCACTTCGCGCTCGCGGCAGACGTCCGCGGTCAGGTCGAGCGGGAAGCCGTAGGTGTCGTGCAGCTTGAACGCGAGTTCGCCGTCGAGCGTCTTGCCGCTGGTTTTGCCACCTGCGGCGTCGAGATCGGCCAATGCGGCCTCGAGAATCGACATGCCGTGCTCGATCGTCTCGAAGAAGCGCTCTTCTTCCTGACGCAGCACGTCGGTCACGCGCTGCTCGGCCTGCTTCAGTTCAGGGTAAGCGTCGCCCATCTGCGCGACCAGGTCGGCGACGAGGCGATGGAAGAACGAACCCTTCTTGCCGAGCTTGTAGCCGTGGCGGATCGCGCGGCGCACGATACGGCGCAGCACGTAGCCGCGGCCTTCGTTGCCCGGAATCACGCCGTCGACGATCAGGAACGAGCACGCGCGGATGTGATCGGCGATCACCTTCAGCGAGTTGTTGCCCAGATCGGTCACGCCGGTTTCGCGGCCAGCGGCTTGAATGAGCGCCTGGAACAGGTCGATCTCGTAGTTGCTGTGCACGTGCTGCAGCACCGCGGCGATGCGCTCGAGGCCCATGCCGGTGTCCACGCATTGCTTCGGCAGCGGCGTCATGTTGCCCTGCGCGTCGCGGTTGAACTGCATGAACACGAGGTTCCAGATTTCGATGTAGCGGTCGCCGTCTTCCTCGGGCGATCCCGGCGGCCCACCCCACACGTCCGGGCCGTGGTCGTAGAAGATTTCCGAGCACGGGCCGCACGGGCCGGTGTCGGCCATCTGCCAGAAGTTGTCCGATGCGTAGCGCGCGCCCTTGTTGTCGCCGATGCGGACGATGCGCTCGACCGGCACGCCCACTTCCTTCGCCCAGATGTCGTGCGCTTCGTCGTCTTCCTGGTAGACGGTGACCCACAGCTTGTCTTTGGGCAGCTGGTAGACGCCGGTCAGCAGCTCCCACGCGTAGTGGATCGCGTCGCGCTTGAAGTAGTCACCGAACGAGAAGTTGCCGAGCATCTCGAAGAACGTGTGGTGACGCGCGGTGTAGCCGACGTTCTCGAGGTCGTTGTGCTTGCCGCCGGCGCGCACGCTGCGCTGCGCGGTCGTGGCCCGCGAATACGGACGCGATTCCGCGCCGAGGAACACATCTTTGAACTGCACCATCCCCGAATTGGTGAAGAGCAGTGTCGGGTCGTTGCCGGGCACGAGGCTCGACGAACGGACGATCGTATGGCCCTTCGATTCGAAGAACTTGAGGAATTTCTCGCGGATTTCAGCGGCTTTCATAGCGGGCGGGGGACGTTCCTGACGGTTCCTGACGGAGACTGGCGGTCGGTGGGATGCGCCAACTGTCGGTTTCTTTAAACGACTGATTATACGGGATCGGCAAGCGCGCGCGGCACTGCGCGCCGCCTGGTTGGCGCTCGCGTGTCCGCTCGTCCGATCCGCGCCATGACGTTCGGCTGACTGCGCCCGCGAGCGCGAATCGCTTAAGATGACTTCCACGAAACTTCGCGCGAAATAACGCATGGCAGCTCGCCGCGCGGCCTGCAACCATCAGGAGACATTCAGGAACATGGGCGCTCTCAGTCACATCCGCGTGCTGGATCTCACCCGCGTGCTCGCCGGTCCGTGGTGCGCGCAGACGCTCGCCGATTTCGGCGCCGACGTCATCAAGATCGAACGCCCCGAGGTCGGCGACGACACGCGCCACTGGGGGCCTCCCTATCTGAAAACGCCGGACGGCGCGGACACGCGCGAGGCCGCCTACTATCTCGCGGCGAACCGCAACAAGCGCTCGGTCACGCTCGACATCGCGTCGCCCGAGGGTCAGCGGATCGTGCGCGAACTGGCCGCGCAAAGCGACGTCGTGCTCGAGAACTACAAGGTCGGCCAGTTGAAGAAGTACGGCCTCGACTATGACTCGCTCAAAGAGGTCAAGCCCGACCTGATCTACTGCTCGGTCACGGGCTTCGGGCAGACCGGCCCGTATGCGCAACGCGCCGGTTACGACTTCATCGTGCAGGGGATCGGCGGCTTCATGAGCATCACCGGCGAGCGTGACGCTCAGCCGGGCGGCGGCCCGCAGAAGGCCGGCGTCGCGATCGCCGACCTGATGACCGGCATGTACTCGACGATCGCGGTGCTGATCGCGCTCACGCACCGCGACCGCACCGGCGTTGGCCAATACATCGACATGGCGCTGCTCGACGTGCAGGTCGCGATGCTCGCCAACATGAACTCGAACTACCTCGCGAGCGGCCAGCCGCCGGCGCGCTGGGGCAATGCGCATCCGAACATCGTGCCCTACCAGACCTTCCAGACCAGCGATGGCTGGATCATCGTCGCGGTCGGCAACGACGGACAGTTCCGCAAGTTCGTCGAAGTGGGCGGCCGCCCGGAACTCGCCGACGACGAGCGTTTCGCAACCAACCCCGCGCGCGTGCGCAACCGCGAACTGCTCGTGCCGATGCTCGCGGACATGGTCCGCCTGCAGGGCAAGCAGCAATGGATCGCGGCGCTCGAAGCGGCCGGCGTGCCGTGCGGGCCGATCAACAACCTCGACGAAGTGTTCGACAACGAGCAGGTGGTCGCGCGCGGTCTGCAGGTCGATCTGCCGCATCCGTCGGGCGGCACGGTCAAGCTGGTGCGCAACCCGATCACCATGACCGGCACGCCGCCGCAGGCGCTGAGCCATCCGCCGCTGCTCGGCGAGCATACCGAGCGGGTGCTGAGCGACGTGCTCGGATACGACGCGCAGACGATTGCCGAGTTGAAGCGCAAAGCGGTGATCTGATCGAGAAGGCGGCGAGACTCAGCGCATCGCCGTTAGCGAAGCCAGCCAGCCGCGCCCCTCGTCCCAATCGTCGAGACCGCTGTCGGCGTTGATGTGGCCGCGCGCGCCGATCCCGATCCAGCGGCTGCCCCACGCGTTCGCGCAGGTTTGTGAAAACGGCACGCCGCCATAAGGATCGTCGCTGCTCGCCACCACGATCGTCGCAAACGGCAGGCGGGTGAGCGGCACCGGCGCAAAGCCGCCCGCGTCCCTCGGGAAGTGCGCTTCGTCCGGATCGGGCACGGCGACCAGCAGCGCGCCGGCCACCTTCGCGAGCTGCGCCGCGCTTGCGTACTGCGAGGCCCAGAACGCCGTGGTCAGACAGCCGAGGCTGTGAGCGGCGAACACGACCGGCGCGTCCACGGCGTCGAGCGCGGCGGCCAGCGTGCGGCACCAGGCGTCGCGCGAAGGGTGGTCCCAGTCCGGCATCTGCACGCGGACGACCGCGGGATCGAGCGCTTCCCAGCGCGTTTGCCAGTGGCCTGGGCCGGAGTCCAGATAGCCCGGCAGTACGAGTGTGGTTGGTTGGTGTTCGCTCATCGTGCTTCCCCGTGTTCGGCTTATCGCCCGCTCGCGGGATAGCGCGGCGGGCCGTCTACCGTATCACGCGTGCCACGCCGCCACCACGGGGATCGCTCGCGGGCTCGGGTGTCGTGCCGTCGACGCGGATCATCTGCACGTCGCCGTTGAACGACTGCTGCTCGACCGTGAAGCCGAGCGCCTTCAATTGCGTGGCGAGCTCATCCGGGGCGGGACGGTACGGCTCGAAGTAGATCGTCTTTGGCGGCAGCAGTTGATGATGGAAGCGCATCGCGGCGAGCGCGTCCGTCGGTGACATGTCGAAGTCGTACAGATTCGTCATCACCTGGAAGATCGTCGTCAGGATGCGAGAGCCGCCGGGCGTGCCGATCGCTAGCGCGATCTTGCCGTCCTTCAGCAGCAGCGTGGGCGTCATCGACGAAATCGGGCGGCGGCCCGGCGCGATCGCATCCGGCTCGGCATCGGCGGCGCCGGGTGTCGACGCCGCGCCGGTCGCGCCAGCGACGGCTGGCTTGATCACGAAATCGTCCATCGCATCGTTCAGCAGGAACCCGCCGCCGTCCACCACGACGCCCGAGCCGAAATCGCCGTTCAGCGTATAGGTGTTCGACACCGCGTTGCCCCATTTGTCGACCACCGAGAAATGCGTGGTTTGCGCCTTCTCCGTCGCCGCGCCGCCGTCGACACCGGGTTTCACCGTCGCGGCAGCCGGCGCTTCGTCGGCTTTGACTTCGGCCGCGCGCTGCGCGAGGTAGGCGTCGTCGATCAGCTTCGCGACCGGCACCGGCGATGCGTCCGGGTCGCCGATATGGCGCTGCCGGTCCGCGAACACGCGATCCTCGATCTGCGCGATCAGATGGATGTACGGCGCTGAATTCAACGCAAGGCCGTCGAACGCCGGCTGCAGATCGGCCCGCATCTTCAGCATCTGGATCAGCCCGAGGCCGCCCGAGCTCGGCGGCGGCGCGGTGATCACGCGGTAGCCGTGCCAGTCGGCCGCGAGCGGCTCGCGCCACAGAGCCTTGTACTGGCTCAGATCCTGGCTCGTGATCAGGCCGTGGCCGTACATCTGCGCGGCGATCATTTGAGCGGTGCGGCCCTCGTAAAACTCGCGGCCGCCGTCGCTCGCGATCCGCCCCAGCGTCTGCGCGAGTTCCGGTTGACGCAGCATCGCGCCTGCCTTCAGGTTCGCGAAGTAGGCGTCGAAATTGGTTTTGCCGGCGAAACTCTTCGCGGCCGCGTCGCGTCGCTGCTGCAGCCGCGGGTCGACCTGGAAGCCGTCGGTCGCGTAATGGATCGCGGGCGCGAGCACCTGCTTCCATTTGAGCTTGCCGAAGCGCCGCTGCGCTTCCCACATGCCATCGACCGTGCCCGGCACGGCCGCCGCGCGATGCCCGACCGTGCTGATGCCCGGCGCCACGTTGCCCTTGTCGTCGAGGTACATGTCGCGGGTCGCCTGCTGCGGCGCGCGCTCGCGATAGTCGAGAAAATACGGCTTGCCGTCGACCAGCAGCGTCATGAAACCGCCGCCGCCGAGGTTGCCCGCATCGGGCCGCGTGACGGCGAGCGTGAAGGCCATCGCAACCGCGGCATCGACCGCGTTGCCGCCTGCGGCGAAGATCTGCTGCGCGGTGTCAGCGCTGTAGCTATCCGGCGCGGCGACGGCCGACGCATCGAGCGCCGGCTTCGGCGCCGGTGTTTTCGCGGCGGCGGACAGCGGCGCGGCCACGTTCACGGCAAGCGCGGCAAACCAGGCCGAAGCGAGCACACGACGGTTACGGCAAGAAAATCGGGCGCTAGCCAAAGCGCGGGCAAAGGGCGCGCGAAACGCGCCGTGCGTCGGGACAGACATCCGAGAAAACTCCGGCAACGAGGCGAGCATGGCGCACGAGCAGCAGAGCCTCGTGCAGGAAGATGAAGGAAAGCGTGGACGGCTCGGGCAAGCCCGCCCCGCGCGAAGGCCCAGCACAGGCGCGCGGGCCGCGCGCAGCAGCGCATCCTAAGTCGGCGCGTCGCGCGTCGCCAACCCGTTTTACCTCCTGTTACAGCCCCGCGCGCCGGCTTCCCTGACTCCGGCAGCCGCGCCAATCCCACTGCGCCGTTGGCTGCGCGCCGCAACCACCTGCCGCGAACGGGCTCGTCAGGTAGAATTGACGGCTACACGGGCGCATTGCGCGCCCCCACGGACTCTCATCTTCTCGCATGAATACCGAACGCAACGACGCGCCCGCGACATCCAATTTCATCCGCAACATCATCGACGACGACAACCGCACCGGCAAATGGAGCCAGCGCGTCGAAACGCGCTTCCCGCCGGAGCCGAACGGCTATCTGCACATCGGTCACGCAAAGAGCATCTGCCTGAACTTCGGCGTCGCGCGCAGCTACGGCGGCGTGTGCCATCTGCGCTTCGACGACACCAATCCGGAGAAGGAAAGCGTCGAGTACGTCGAGTCGATCATCGACTCGGTGCGCTGGCTCGGCTTCGAATGGGAAAAGGACCGCACCGAGCATCTGTACTTCGCGAGCGACTACTACGACAAGCTGTACGAGTTCGCGGAGCTGCTGATCCAGCGCGGCAAGGCTTACGTGGATAGCCAGTCGGCCGAGGAAATCCGCGCGAACCGCGGCTCGGCCACCGAAGTCGGCACGCCGTCGCGCTTCCGCGAGCGTTCGGTCGCGGAAAACCTCGACCTGTTCCGCCGCATGAAGGCGGGCGAGTTCAAGGAAGGCGAGCACGTGCTGCGCGCGAAGATCGACATGTCGTCGCCGAACTTCAACATGCGCGACCCGGTCATCTACCGCATCCGTTTCGCGCATCACTACCGTACCGGCGACACCTGGTGCGTGTACCCGATGTACGACTACACGCACTGCATCTCGGACGCGCTCGAAAACATCACGCATTCGCTGTGCACGCTCGAATTCGAAGACCATCGGCCGCTGTACGACTGGATCCTGAACGAACTCGCCGAGGCCGGTGTCTTCGGGCGTCCGCTGCCGCAGCAAATCGAGTTTTCGCGCCTGAACCTGACCTATGCGATCACCAGCAAGCGCAAGCTGCTGCAACTCGTCAACGAAGGCCATGTGGAAGGCTGGGACGACCCACGCATGCCGACCATCGTCGGCCTGCGCCGACGTGGCTTCACGCCCGAGTCGATCCAGCTGTTCTGCGAGCGCATCGGCGTGACCAAGGTCGACTCGTGGATCGACATGAGCGTGTTCGAAGGCGCGCTGCGCGACGATCTCGACGAGAAGGCGCCGCGCATCGCCGCCGTGCTCGATCCGGTCAAGCTGATCATCGACAACTTCCCCGAACGCCTCACCGAGCCGTGCCACGCACCGGTGCATCCGCATCATCCGGAACAGGGCATGCGCGAGTTTCCGATTTCGCGCGAGCTGTGGATCGAGCGCGAGGACTTCGCGGAGACGCCGCCGAAGGGCTACTTCCGCCTGTTCCCGGGCAACAAGGTGCGGCTGCGCTACGGCTACGTGATCGAATGCACGCACGCGGACAAGGACGAGAACGGCAATATCGTCGCGGTGCACTGCAACTACTTCCCGGACAGCAAATCGGGCACCGAAGGCGCGAACAATTACAAGGTCAAGGGCAACATCCACTGGGTCAGCGCGGCGGCCGCGTGCCCGGCCGAAGTGCGCATCTACGACCGGCTGTTCAAGGAACCGCAACCGGACGCCGGCGGCCGCGACTTCCTCGAAGCGCTGAATCCGGACTCGAAACGCGTGGTCCAGGCCTACCTCGAAACCGGCGCGCGCCATGCGCTGCCGGAGCAGCGCTACCAGTTCGAGCGCCACGGCTACTTCGTCGCCGACCGCGTCGATTCGAAGCCGGGTAAGCCCGTATTCAACCGCATCGTCAGTCTGCGCGACAGTTGGGGCAAGCCGGCCTGAGCCCGGGCCAGCGAGGGCCCGGCGTTGCGGGCCCATCCGGGTTGCCGGATGTTTCGATCGACACTCACTGCGCGCTCGCCTGAGCGCGCCGGTCCGGGAGGTCCGATGAAGGTTGCAGACCGCCACGGGGAAGGGTCTGAAGGTAGGGTTCGCGTCGCACGGAGCGCGTGCGGCTCACGCTTCCCGCGTCTGCTGCGCGGCATGCACAGCGTGCTGCTTACGCTGGCCGCCTGCGGCGTGCTCGCGTTCACCGGCCCCGCCCGCGCGGATGAACTGACCGGCACGCTGAGAAAGATCCACGACGACGGCGTCGTCGTGCTCGGCGTGCGAGAGGCGTCGATCCCGTTCTCGTACTTCGACGGCAAGCGCACGGTCGGCTACTCGCAGGCGATCGCGATGCAGATCGTCGACGAAATCAGGAAAACGCTCGGCATGGCGCAGCTGCGGGTTCACGAAGTCACGGTCACGTCGTCGAACCGCATGCCGATGCTGCTGAACAACCAGATCGATCTCGAATGCGGCTCGACCACACACACGGTCGAGCGCGAAAACGTCGCCGCGTTTTCAGACAGCTTTTTCCAGTACGCGGTGCGCATGATCACGCGCAGGAACAGCGGCATCACCGATTTCCCCGATCTGGCCGGCAAGCCGGTCGTGACGACCGCGGGCACGTCCGACGAGCGCCTGCTGCGCAGCCTCAACACCGACAAGCAGCTGAACATGCGCATCATGAGCGTGCGCGACCATCAGGACGCCTTCAACGCGATGAAGGACGGTCACGCGGTGGCGTTCGTGATGGACGAGCCGATCGTCTACGGTTTCAAGGCGACCGACCCGCATCCCGACGATTTCATCGTGACGGGCACACCGCTTGGCTACGAGGTTTATGCGTGCATGTTCCGCAAGGGCGACGAGCCGTTCCGCGCGCTCGTGAATCGCGTGATCGTGCGCTCGCAGACGTCCGGCGACGCCGAGCGTCTGTATCGGCAGTGGTTCACGCAGCCGATTCCGCCGCATGGCATCAACGTCAATTTCCCGCTGTCGGAGCAGAACCGCGCGTTGTTCGCTCATCCGAACGACCACGCGCTCGATTGAAGGCGGCGTGCGCCGTCTATAGCGACCGGTGCAACTCCGCGAGCGACAGCGTCGTCTCGAAGAGCCGCGTCAGACTACGGCTCGCATAGCGCGGCACCTCTTCGATCGACGCCCAGCGGTAATCATCCATTTCGGGGATCAGCGTGCCGTCCGAGCGGCGCGGAAACAGCGACGTGCAGGTGCACGTGCTCAGATCGAGCTCGCCGGCACCCGCGCGCGCCGCGAACAGATGCAGGTCCTTGTCGCGCCGGTAGACGAACAGGCCGAGATCCTTCAGCCGATCGGCCTCGAGCGCGATGCCGGTTTCCTCGACCATCTCGCGCAGCGCCGTCACGTGCGGCGCCTCGCCGTCCTCGCCCTGGCCTTTCGGGATGTCCCAGTGCGTCGTTTCGGTGGCATGCGCGAGCAGCACGCGTCCGTCGGGATCGAGCAGCACGATCCCGCACGAGACGATTCGCGGGCTCATCGCGCCGCCTCACTGCATGCACCTCTCGCGCCGCGCTCACGCATGCTCAACGCTTCTGCAGCTGCCAGGCACCGCCTTCCTTGCAGAAGTTCGGACGCAGGTTCATCGATTGCCCTTTCGCATTGAGTACGACCCCGAGGGTGCGGCAGGTGCGTCCGCCGTCGGTCGAGGTGCTGTCCATCGAGATGGTCGCGTCGATCTTCACGCTATTGCCGGTGCCGTCGTTGACCCACGTGAAGCTCTCGCCGTCCTTCCTGTCATTGAGCGCGCTCATGACCGCATGCTTGATCGAGGCGTTGTCACGCTGTCTCATATAGGTGATCGGCGTGTCGCTCAGAAAGCCGAGGTTCGCCGCTTGCGCGCCGATCGCCGCACCGAGCAGGAGGCTCGCGGCACTGAGGTGGAACAGCACACGGGTTCGCGTCGACATGTAGGACTCTCCTCGAAGTGTGCACGGCGCGCACGGGCGCACGGCGGCTTTTGATCCTGACCTCAAAAGCATAGCATGCACACTTCGGCAGGCAGCGCGCCATCGACGCGGCCATCAACGCGCGGCGGCCGTCCCCTGCAGGCGGAACGTGTTGACGACGTCGCGCAGTATCTGCGCCTGCTCCTGCATCGACTGCGCGGCGGCCGCCGCCTGTTCGACCATCGCCGCGTTCTGCTGGGTGGTCTCGTCCATCTGCGCAATCGCGAGATTGACCTGCTCGATGCCGCGGCTCTGCTCGTCGGACGCGGCGGAAATCTCGCTGATGATGTCGGTCACGCGCTTCACCGCATCGACGAGCGACTCCATCGTGCCGCCCGCCTTCTCGACGAGCGTCTTGCCGCTGCCGACGCGCGCGACCGAATCCTCGATCAACGTCTTGATCTCCTTGGCCGCGTCGGCGCTGCGGCGCGCGAGGTTGCGCACCTCGCCCGCGACGACCGCGAAGCCGCGGCCCTCCTCGCCGGCGCGCGCGGCTTCGACGGCCGCGTTCAGCGCGAGGATGTTGGTCTGAAACGCGATGCTTTCGATCACGCCGATGATATCGACCACCCGCGCCGAGCTCGCCGCGATGCTCTGCATGTTCGCGACGACGTGCTGCACGGCCTCGCCGCCCTCGCCCGCGAGCTGCGACGCCGAGCGCGCCATGCGATTGGCCTGCAGCGCGTTGTCGGCGTTCTGCTTGACGGTCGCCGTCAGCTGCTCCATGCTCGCCGCCGTTTCGCCGAGCGACGACGCCTGCTGTTCCGTTCGCGCCGACAGATCGAGATTGCCCGCGGCGATCTCTTCGGCCGCGACCGTGATCGTTTCGGTGCCGCCGCGAATGCGCCGGATCGCGTCGGCGAGGCGGCTTTGCATGCGCTGCATCGCGTACAGCATGCTTTCCTGATCGTCGCCAGCCAGTGTGACCGGGCACGACAGATCGCCGTCGGCGATCGTCTCCGCGACGCTCGCCGCATAGGCGGGCTCGCCGCCGAGACTGCGCTTCACGTTGCGGATGATCAGCACGAGCGCGACGGTGCTGAAGCTGCCGATCACGAGGATCGTCAGCAGATAGCGCAGCAGGTCGGCGCGGAACGCCGCGTCGATGTCGTTGACGTAGACACCCGAAATCAGATACCAGTCCCACGCGGCAAAGCGCTTGACGAAGCTGATCTTCGGCACGCGCTCGTTGTTGCCGGCGAGGCGGCCCATGTAATCGACGAAGCCCTGCCCGTGCGCCTGCGCGACCTTGACCATTTCGACGAACAGCAGCTTGCCGTCGCTGTCCGCGTAGTGCGACACGTCCTTGTTGCGCAGATCGGCGAGCATCGGATGCATGATCACGACCGGCGTGGCAGTCGATACGATCATGTAGCCGCTGCCGGGGTAGCGCATCGCGGACAGCCGCGCCAGCGCCTGCTGCCGCGCCTGTTCGGGCGTCAGCTCGTGCTCGTCGGCGCGCTGCGCGTAGTCGGCGACGATGCCGTACGCGCTTTCCACGACGTTCTGCACCGCCGACTTGCGCTCGGCCAGCATCGTCGCGCGCGACTGCCATGCGGCCCAGCCGCCGAGGCCGAGCAGGCCGAGCCACGTGATCAGCAGCGCGAGCCAGAGTTTGGTGTTGAGGCTAAGTCGGTTCACGCTGATTCCTCCATCGCGGCGCGTCATACGGTTCTGTTGAATTAACGGCGCCGCGCGCGATTTCCTGAGTCGGGAAACACCCGGAGCGAGCCGTACGAACACGCGACAGCCTGGCAGCCACCGGGCGCGCAACATGGCACAAAAACAAAAAGGGTTGCAGGCGCGAAACCTGTAACCCTTCGATGATTCTGGTACGGCAGGAGGGGCTCGAACCCCCGACCCTCGGCTTAGAAGGCCGATGCTCTTGTAGCGCCGCGCCTTGCTGGGCGCGGCTTCTATCCAGCTGAGCCAGTTTCAGTCACACGCCAGTCACACTCGGCGGTCTCTTCGGAGGCCGTATGGCAACGATAAGCAAGCGCACCGACGGATGGCTGTGTCAGGTCCGCAGGAAGGGGTTCCCGCACCACTCCAAGAAGTTCACAACACGCTCTGAGGCAGCGGCATGGGGCCGCTCAGTCGAGGCCGAAATGGACGGGGGCGTGTTCGTCAACCGGGACGAAGCCGAGAGCACGACTGTTGCCGATCTGCTCGACCGCTACATGCGCGACGTGTCGCCCGCCAAGCGCAGCCACGCCAGTGACAAGGGACGTGCGCGAACAGTGCGCGCCTTGCTGGGGCCGACCCACAGATCGTCCCCTTCTTCTGCGCATTAGCAGTACCCTGCGGGCTAAAACTTCACAACAACCGGGGCAACGCGATCATTATTTGCTTGGCGATGAGAACGCCGCACGCAAATTCGAGACGGTCCTGTCCAACCGAGCCACAATTGAGTCAGCGCACTGATCAATTACTTGGGCGCCGCAAATGCCGTTGGTTGAATCCAGATAAAGGGGAAATGATCCCGGTGCGCTCATGTTGACTAACGTGAAAACCACCGAATACGCCGCACGGATGTTCGTATTGTCGGGGTCGATGCTGCTTAGGTGAAGCTGAAAAGTCGAGTCTTTTTCTACTTCTGCGAGTTGCATTCCTGCCGACCGCCGGACTTGCTCTTTCACCGCATACACTAGCCGATGCCCTTGAGTGTCTTCTGCTCCATCTTCAACGTAGACTGTGACTCTCGCGTACTGCTGCGCCGAGGCTGCTCCGCATGCAAGCCAAAGTAGAATTGCGATAACGGCTTTGATCCTCATAGCGCGTTCCCGTGCGTTATCCCCATGTCGTTTGTCAGAATGTACTGGAAGACCGGCTTGCCGCATAGTTTGGTGGCAACGCGCCACACACCGCCTGCCCTACTCGGCGCGCTCGTAGCAACACAGCTTCTGCCCCATCCCGGAACTGGGAAACGGCAAAACAGCTGTCGCGTCCGCCAGATAACCGCCCGCCGCGCCCTGCGCCAGCAGCCCAGTCACTCCCATACGCGGCCTTGCATGCCAGTCAGCCACTCCGGCCACACTCCGTACGCGCCAAGGCGCGATGCGTGCGCCGCCGCGCTACCCACTCGCCACGGTACCCTTCGCCCTTCCGGCTGGATAAATGCACGCTCGCGCACACCTACGGGAGCGCATGGACGCGTGCGGGCGGCGTAAGTCCTTGCGAACAGGTGCGGCAAAATGGGGTCCAGTATCGCAGTAGAATCAGCAGATCATTGCTCGGCAGGGCTGCCAATACCCCGGGGACCAGTCATGAAGAAGAACGCACTTCCCGCCGCACTATTGCTCGCTGCGGTGTGCCACACGGCTAATGCAGAGGAGTGGATTTGCGGAATGTGGGAAGACCCGCCAAGCAAGTCCAGTTTCGACTACGACATCACACTGGACAATTCGCCCACTGCCCGCGTGGAAGTCACTCCGACGACGCTGGGAGCGAATCCACGGGACAATGCCGAGGCTGGAACCTCGAACCTTCTGATCCTGCGGAACTCCTCGGACGGTCTTGTGCTTGCGGCTGGCGGCACAGGCCCGACTCAATACGGGCGAGCTGTCTACGGCTCCCTGTTGGTGTTAAATCGGCAGACTAAAACCGCACTCCAGTCCTACGCACTGTCGGCTGAAAAAGCAGGCTTCGTCAATCCGCCACGGATGGGTAAATGCACTCTCGCTCGACCTTAATGCGAACCTCACAGGGCGAAACCATGCGCGAACTGCTAACGATGATGCTTACGCCGACTTGGACCGATAGAAGTCTGGTTCGACGTGTACAGCGCCCACAAATGTTCATTTAGAGGCACGTGTGATCATTAAAAACTGTGCGACCTACTCATCTTCCGACGTGGCGAAGTACGCATGGACGCGGTTGGCGCACTACCAAAACATCGACGCTGTCACGCGGCACATCATGACGTTACATGCGCTGCCTGAACGCCATCGAGCAAATGCGAAGCGGCAGGCAACACAAATTCGACAGTGTTTAATGCAGGCTCGTGAGTATTTCGAGGCCGCCCAAGTGGTGAGTCTCGCGACCCGCCCGGTACTCCTCTACTACTCAATCATGTCTCTTGCGCTGTGTGAGATTCTGTTCAAACAAACAGCCGATAGCCGACTTGAAAAGCTGCGGGAAGAACATGGGTGTCACGGGCTTAGCTTGACATTGACGTCTCAAACCACCCCGGCTGACACGCTAGAAGCATCCGCTGCTGCACTAATCGCAAAACCACAGTTAGCCCCAAATGGCTCTGGTCGCGGTACATTCGAAGTGTGGAGAAGGTCAAGCCGCGAATTGCCTCTGAGCGGACAGTTGACGCAATCGTTATCGGGGACACGGGCTACGACCTCTGGTCATGCTGTGTTGGCCGTAGGCGTGGATCAGGAGCCCCCTCGCTTCCCCAACGGTGGTCGCAGTTTGCTTAGTGTACTTCAGAGCCTACCGCAGATGGTGGATGTCGTTTACAGATACGATCTTCTGCCGGAATTGGTTCGTGCGAAATGCACAGCCACCTCGGACATAACCCAAATCAACCGGACAACCGAGGTCACTGTACATCCTGGGCCTCAGCATCTGATAGACGCTTTCGCAAATCAGATTTCGCTTCCAAGTTCGGAGGCACCAAGAATCAACGCGCAAGAACTACCTTCGGGGTTGATTTTTAGCTTTCCACAAGACACCGCAATTTCCCTTCCTTGGTGCGTATGCATCGACACGAAGACAGTGTGGCTGTCAACCCGTCAAGAGTCCCTAACCGAGTTCGGCCTGCTCTATGTTGGACTTCACATCGCGGGCAATTTTGCGCGTTACTACCCCGACAAGTGGCTGGCCCACATTGACGCAAGCTCACCCCTCGCCCTCGCAATCGACAAACTAACAGAGGCCGCTTTCGAACGAGCGCCGCTACTCACCCTTTGCGAACTAACGCGGGTGCAGCTACTTCGCGAAGCGTAACGGCTTACCACCGTCCCACGGACGGCGGCGGGACAGCGCAGGTCGCAGCCCGCCCGTGCCACCGCTTATCCGGTTGGCATAGGGTGGCCTATTCCGATAGTGCTCCCGAAAGCGTTCAATAAGGCCAGCTTTTACAGTATCCGCCGGTTCGCCGTTGCACACGCTCCAGCGCACAAGTAGTTGTTCCCACTCCGGGATGTACCAGAGCAGCCGACCGCCCCGGTGGCCGACATCCTTGCCGTAGGCGAACTGCACTAGCTGGCGCACGCGCTGTCTTAGACCGTTCCGACCAGCGCCTTTCCCAATGTAGACAACGGTTGCATCGTGCACCCATGCGGCCCTGACGATCTCCTCGGGATAGCTTGGGTCGAGCCCTTTAAAGCGCCCAGCCTTACTAGCGGGCAAAAACGGTGGAACGCCCGACGCTGCTCGAATGACAACGTAGACACCGGGAGCGGTCGGAACATCGCGACAGTTTGTCTCGCTCAGCCCCTTGACCGAATTGCCGGTAGCAAACGAGTTCAAGTCAATGCCGTCAATGGTGTCCATGTCGTCCCCTTCGTCGTTCGGTTCGCGCTTCATCCCGTCGCGGAAAGCATACTCAATCGGCGGCGCCCCAACGACGCCTAGCGGGTCGGCAATACCTGAGCGCATCAGCAAGATGCACCTTCGTGCTAACGAGACTGAGCGAAGACAGCACAGGGGGCCATAGCAGCAGGTGACGCGCCCGAACGGCCTCGCGGAAATACGAGGCGGCTTTCGATCGGGAAGCTAGGAGGGATAGGCTAGAATCAGTCACACCGCAGTCACACACAGCTGTGACTACGGACTCTTTCTCAACTCACATCGCCGAGCAGAAAGTAGCGTAAGTGACTGATTCAGCACATAGAAACTGGTACGGCAGGAGGGGCTCGAACCCCCGACCCTCGGCTTAGAAGGCCGATGCTCTATCCAGCTGAGCTACTGCCGTATGGATCGATATCTGCATGAAACCGGCACTCGCGGCGAGCCGCCCGATTTCCCACAAACTAAAATTCTAACTGACCTGCAACCAACCGGGCCCGGATTATAACCGATCGCCCGGCGCGCTCAGACCGGCTGCGGATGCAGCATGAACCAGCCGAGGAACAGGATCCCCGCGATCGCGCAGTACGCGCCGAACGACGCGAGACGTCCGCGGCCTTCGAAATAGCGCATCAGGAAACGCACGCTCAGGTACGCTGCGATCGCGGTCAGCACGCCGCCGAGCACCGCGTCGGCAAGCTGGCTCGGCGCGTGAAGCAGCTTCGGCAGTTCGAGTACGCCAGCCGCGAAAATGATCGGCGTGCCGAGCAAGAACGAAAACTCGGCGGCTTTCTCGGTGGTGAGGCCGGCCGCATTGCCGGCGATCATCGTCAGGCCACTGCGCGAGAAGCCCGGAATCAGCGCGCCGATCTGCGCGAGGCCGACGAAGAACGCCTGGCGCAACGTCAGCTTTTCCGGCGGTTGATGCGCGCGCGCGCGTTGCAGACGATCGCCGAACCACAGCAGCACGCCATTCACGATCAACGCAATCGCGACGATCCGCAGATCATGAAAAAGCGCCTCGAGGCGCTTTTCCAGCACGAGACCGACGAGGCCCGCCGGAATCGTACCGATGATCAGCGCCCACATCATGTGACCGTCGTCGTTGCGGCGGCCGCCGAGCGACGCGAAGAAACCCCGCACCAGCGCGTACCAGCGCGCGCGGAAGTACCACAGCAGCGCCAACGCGGTGCCGAGATGCAGGGCGACGAGGAACGGCAGCAGTTGCGGCGCATGCTTGTCGATATGCATGTCGAACAGGGCTGGCACGAGCAGCGTGTGGCCAAGGCTGCTCACCGGAAACAGTTCGGTAACGCCTTGCAGCACGCTCAGAAAAATGAGAAACGACAGGTTCACGCGGCGGTCCTTGTAAGCAAAGTGTCGAGAACTGCGCGCCGCACAAAAGGGGGAGCCGGCGCGTCAAAGGCGCACCGATTATGCCTGGCTACACACCCAGCGCCAAGCGGTTAGGCCACATTCGGAGAGATATTGACGCGCCGCGTCACAACTCGACACCGTTGTTACGCGAGAGCAAGAAAGCGGGCGGCGGATTCGTCGCGCGCGTGCTGCGAAAGCAGGGAATGAAAACCAGCGGATCAGCGCTCGAGAGAGTGGAAGAAGTAGTACGTGCTGGCGGTGAATATACCGAATAAGGCCACCGCCATTGCCGTTGCGAGATCCATGATGCCTCCTGAGCCGATTCGCCCGGGAGTCGGATGGACCGGACGCTCCGACGGATTATCAATAGGATTCGCCCTTTTCCGACACCCGCAATTTCCCGGGAAGGGTTTCCCCGTAGCGCAAAGCAGCGCAAAATCGCGGTTTCGCCGCGCGAGACGCAGTCGCCGCGAATGGCGCAAAACGCCGCTTCCATGCAGATGCAACGGCCGACCCACGCGGCCGCTTTGCGCGACCCTCAACCTCTATCTGGCTAGCTATTGACCATGCCCCTCTCCCCGGAACAGGACATTCTCGAGATCGCCCAGGACGCCTCGGTGCTCCGTTTTTCGCCGCAAGCCGGCGGCCGTCTGCTGTCGTGGACGATCGACGGCGAAGAGGTGATTCACTGGCCCGAGCACGCTGACTGGAGCGTGCCCGCGCGGATTCGCGGCGGCAATCCGCTGCTGTTTCCATTTCTCGGCCGTCATCGCGTCGACGGCAAGATCGGCTATTGGCGTGACGCGCGGGGCACCGTGCGCGAGCTGCCGATGCACGGCTTCGCGCGCGACCTGCCGTTCGAGCCTCACGCCGACGTGCATGGCGCCGGCCTGCGGATGGTTCTGACCGACAGTGAAGCGACCCGCGGCTCCTATCCGTTCGGCTTCCGCTTCGAGGCCGCCTACGAGCTCATCGATCCGCGCACGCTCGACGTGACGCTGACCACCACCAATACCGGCGACGCGCGCCTGCCCTACTACGCCGGCCATCACTTCTACTTCACGCTGCCGCACACGCAGCGCGCGCAAACGACGCTCGAACTGCCGCGCACCGAGCGGTGCCGTCAGCTCGAGGACGGCTCGATCAGCCCCGCCGAGCCGGGCGAAGCGAGCTACACGCTCGACGAAGACCGGATCTACGACCGCTTCCATTGCCTGACCGGCACGCCCGATCGACCGGTGAGGGTCGATGCGCCGGGCATCGATCGCGTGATCACGATCGATCTGCAGCGGCCCGGCTCGGTGCCCTGGTACGCGGTGACGACGTGGACTGAAACGCCGCAGTCGGACTTTTACTGCGTGGAGCCGTGGCTCGGGTTGCCCGATGCGATCCACAACGGCCGAGGTTTGCGCTGGCTCGAGCCGGGACAAACCGAAACGGCGGCACTGCGCATTACCGTCGAGAAGACCAGCTGATACGCCGGCGCCGGCGGCGAGCCGCTCGAAGCGGCCGCCCGCCACTTCGCTCCCCTCGCCGGGGGGCGCAACACAAAACCGTTAGAATCGAACGCTTTGTCTGTCTGTGCCGCGTGATCGGGATCAGCGCGCGGCAGTGTTTTGCGAGGTCCAATGCTGGAAACGACAAGAATCAAACGACTCGGCTGCGCGGCATTGCTCGCGCTGCTCACCGCGTGCGGGTCGGCGCCGGTGGGGCCGGGCTACTACCGGGTCGAACGGGGCGACACGCTGTCGAAAATCGCGCGCGGCAACCGGCAATCGGTGCAGAACATCGCACGCTGGAACAACCTGACCAATCCCGACCGCATCGAGGTCGGCCAGGTGCTGCGCGTCGCGCCGCCAGGCGGCGCGGCGTCGACGAGCGGCGCGATCCGCAGCGGCGGTGGCGATAGCAGCAGTGGCAGCGCGAGCGCGGCGGTCGCGCCGCGTCCTGCGCCCGCGGACACTGCGCCGGCGACCGCGCCCGTCCCGATCTCGCTGGTATGGCCCGCCGACGGCACGGTGTTCCGCCGTTTCGACGGCGGCAACTCGAAGGGTATCGATATTGCCGCGGCGGCCGGCACGCCCATCGTCGCGGCGGCGCCTGGCACCGTCGTCTATGCGGGCAACGGTCTGCGCGGCTACGGCAATCTGCTGATCCTCAAGCACAACGCCGACTATCTGACCGCTTACGCGCATAACCGCGCGCTGTTGGTGAAGGAAGGCGAATCGGTCAAGCGCGGCCAGAAAATCGCCGAAATGGGCGACACCGATACCGATCGCGTGATGCTGCATTTCGAACTGCGCTACCAGGGCCGTTCGATCGATCCGTCGAAACAACTGCCACCGCGCTAGGCGGCGGGCGCGGGAACCCGCCGTGCTATAAACGCTCAATTCGAAGCGGCGTGGCTGCGCGCCACGCCCTTCCGTTATTTGCAAGGAATCTGAAATGAAAAGCCCATTGGCGCGCGTCGCGGCGGCTGCGACGATCAGTCTTGGCCTCCTGACGCTCGGCGGCCTCGGCGGCTGCTCGACCACGACCACGATGACCTATCTGCCGAGCGGCGACACCGGCTTCGCGATCAACTGCAGCGGCAGCGACGCCAGCACGAGCTGGGCCGAGTGCTACAAGCGCGCGGGCGAAACCTGCGGCAACTACGGGTACGACGTGGTTTCGAAAGACGTCGACAACGGCGCGACGTCGGGCGGCACGATCGGTGGGATTTTCGGCGCGAATGTGAAAAACCGTTCGATGGTCATCCGCTGCAAGCAGTAAAAGGCAGCGCGCCGTGCGGCACGCGCGGCCGCCGAGCGGCAGAGCGTCACCGCTTAGCGGCGTCGCCAGCGCCCGGAGCGCGGATCGATGCGCGTGGCGAAGCGCACCAGCAACGCGAGCGCGATTAGCCACACGCCGACAAAAATGATCACCCCGGTCATGAGTCTCGCGCCGAAAAATAATCCGCCATCATCGGCCGCATATGTGAATTCGCGGTGAAGATCGCTGCGGCAGGTTAAACATCCGCGTAAATCCATTCAAAAAAAAAGCCCGGCACGAGGCCGGGCTAACGGGGGTTCGGCGCATATCGGCAAAGGACCGGTTCACCATGCGCCAGAACGAAATCTAACAATCCGCATTTCCAAGCGCAATGTATTAATTTTGCGGCCAATGTTACACGGCGTACGGATTCCGCAATCCGTGAATCGGAAATGTCGGAATCAGACCGGCTTAATGCGCCGCAGCTGGGATACTCCACACGCCAAATCATTCAAACCAGGAATGTCGGAGTATCGCACCGGCTAATGTTCCTGGGCTATCGGCGGAAAGTCCCGCCAAACCAGCAGAGGAAAGACGTCTGGCCGAATAACACTAACTCATCCGGCAATAACGCCGCTTTGGCTTGCGAATATTAACTTGGTGCGCAAACGCACGTAACGCATCGATTAGTCGCGGCAACTCTTCCGAATAAGCGTCGATACTGCTTCGCAATAAATTCGCGAATAGTGAAATATTTAACATTGACAATTCCGCCGACAATATTGAAACCGCATTCAAACTCGTTTCAGTTTTGAATATTCGGACGATTAATAGCCGGTGCTGATGGGCGGCACGCCTCGTGTGCCGCCGTCGTTGAATCCGCCGGTATCCAGGTTCAGAATCCGATTCAGTCCGCGCTGCATAAAAGGCCGCCCGGCGCGTTGCGCAAGGCCGCCACGCGGCCCGCCGGTCCTTGCCAATAGTTTATAGTGACGGCCCCGTCCGACCCTGTCCACGATGACTTCCAACGACGCCTCCCAAAGCCCCCTTTATGCGAAGCTACTCGGCGAAACCGCCAAGATCGGCTGGAGCGAACTCGAACGTTTTTTTGCGCGCGGCATACTGCTGCACGTCGCGCGCGACCTCGATCTCGTGAGCGTCGCCGAGGCAATCGCCAACGACGACAGCACCCGGGTCGCCCAATGGTTGTCCTCCGGCCTCGTCGTGCGCGTTCAGTCGGAGACGGCCGCCGATTTCGCCGCGCGCGACCCCGAGCTGTGGGCCGTCGTCGTCTCTCCTTGGGTGTGCGTGCAGGAGCGCTCTTGAACGACGCGAGTACGCCCGATGCCGGTATGCCCGATGCCGGTACGCCCGATGCCGGCATGCCCCCCGCCGCGCGATCCGAAACCGCCGCACACCCAGCCAGCGCGCCCGCGCTGCCGGTGCGCTGGCATCGCCGGGTGCTCGCGCTCGCATTCCCGATCGTCCTCGCGAATCTGACGCAACCGATCCTCGGCGCGGTCGACACCGCCGTCGCTGGTCATCTGGACAGTGCCTCTTACCTCGGCGGCGTCGCGCTCGGCGGGCTCTTCTTCAACTTCGTGTTCTGGGGCTTCGGCTTCCTGCGCATGGGCACGACCGGCCTCGTCGCGCAGGCGCACGGCGCGGGCCGCAGCGACGAGTTGCGCAACACCGTCGTGCGCGCACTGCTGATGGCGGCCGCGATCGGCGCACTGGTGCTGCTCGTGCAGCAACCGCTGATCGACTATGCGCTGCGGGCGATCGGCGGCAGCGACGCCGTGCAGCGGCACGCGCTGGTTTATTGCCACGCGCGCATCTGGGCCGCGCCGCTCGCGCTCGGCAACTACGTGATACTCGGCTGGCTGCTCGGCACGCAGCAGGTGCGGCTCGCATTGCTGTCGCAGGTCTTCATCAACAGCGTGAACATCGCTGCGGTGCTGCTGTACGTGTACGCGTTTCATTGGGGCGTGGCCGGCATCGGCGCGGCTACCGCGACCGCCGACGCGCTCGGCTTCGTGCTCGGGCTCGCCCTGCTATGGCACGGCAGGCCGCGCGGCCTGCCCGCGCTGAATCGCGCCGCCTTGTTCGACGCCGCCGCGCTGAAGCGGCTCGTCGTGCTTAATCGCGACATCTTCGTGCGCACGCTGTGCCTGCTGTCGTCGTTCGGCTGGTTCGCGCATCTCGGCGCGCGGCAAGGCGACGCGACGCTCGCCGCGAACGCATTGCTACTCAATTTCCAGACCTTCATGGCGTACGGGCTCGACGGTTTCGCGCACGCGGCCGAGGCGCTGGTCGGCGCGGCGATCGGTGCGCGCGATCGTCACGCGTTCGCGCAGGCGGTCAAGCTCACCGCGCTGTGGTCGGCGCTCGGCGCGATCGGCTTCTCGTGCGTCTACTGGGGCGCGGGCGCGTGGATCATCGAGCGGCTGACCGATCAGGCCGCCGTGCGTGCCGCGGCCGAAACCTATCTGCCGTGGGCGGCGCTGTCGCCGGTCATTTCGGTGTGGGGCTTCCTGCTCGACGGCGTGTTCATCGGCGCGACGCGTACGCGCGAGCTGATGATGTCGATGGCGGTGTCGCTTGCGGTGTTCGTGGCGGCGTCGTCGGCATTGCTCGCGTGGCACGGCAATCACGGGCTGTGGATCGCGCTGCTGATCTTCATGGCCACGCGTGGCGCAACGCTCGCGCGTTACCTGCCGGGCGTGTCGCGGGGGCTTGCGGCTGCCTAGCGCGGTGCGCTGGGCACCGTTGGCTATTCGGCGGACGACAGACCGTTACGGCTTGAAACAAGCGCATACATATCGCATAACGAGCGCGTCCTGGAATGCTCTCAGCCCGTGCTCTCCGCGCGAACCGTCGGCACGGGTCAGAAGTGCCGGCGTGCCCGCGCCGGTGCTTCGCTTTCCCCGCCCTTTCCCGCTCGTTTTCACTTCAATTCAACGAGCGCTCACTGCGCGACGGGCGCGGGCACCATCGCGGGCGGCCGATCGTCGGTGGGCACGCCGTGGTAGTCGGCGGGATCATGTGGTGGGCTGCCGCGATGCGCGGACGGATTGTCCGCACAGCCGGCGACGCCGGCGCACAACAGCAAGGCAAGAGTCAGAACGCGGGTCATTTTGCAATCGTCTCCGGGACAAAGCGATGGCGGAGGTCCGCCATCGCGCCGAGAGTCTAACCGCAAAGCGCGTTCGGCGACGCCATCACACACCTCGTGCGTCGCCGGTTCCAGTTCGTGAGATTTCACCGGACCTGCGCTACTATGGGTTCATGGCTGAACCTACCGGGAGACTGCCATGGACGGTGAATCGATCGCGGGCCTGATCGGGCTCGCAATAGGCCTGATCGTGCTGGTGGCGTTGTCGATTTTCGAATCGCGGGCCTACCGGCGTGAACACGATGGCGAGGGCATGCTGCATCACTGGACGCATCAGCATCTACATATGCCGCATTGGAGGCGTCCAAGGCATTGATGCGGGTGATCTTCAACTCTGACCGAATGGCCTCTGGCCGCGGCACCGGCATGTCACGGTACCTCAGTCGCGCGTCCGCTCGATGACGCGTTGACCGGCGTTGCGGCGCCTGCGCGCATCGAGGTCCGCTGGACGTGCGCAACGCCTTTCCGGTTCTTTGCGCATACCTACATCGAACGACGACGCTTCCTGCGTCGCTCTCTCCTTCTGCGCTTTCGTCCAAGGCCTCACTGCATCGAGCTTAACGGGTGATGGGCACATGCCTTGCTGGTTCCGATCCAGCAACAGACGCGCGACACGCGCGTCGATTGTCGCGGCGCGCGCGCCAAACCAGCGTGAAGATGCGGCCAGCGATTTCGCGGCCCCCTCAAAAAGGAGAACGCCATGACCGTCGGAACCATCCTGCTAATCGTGCTCATCCTGCTGCTGATCGGCGCGTTGCCAAGCTGGCCGTATAGCAGCGGCTGGGGCTATCGGCCGACTGGACTCGTCGGCGTCGTGCTGATCATCGTGATCGTTCTGCTGTTGATGGGGCGTATATAGCCCACCGCGAGGCCGGCGCGAGCCCGCTACGGTGAACGTCGTTGCCCATGCGGTTAGGGCCGCCAAGGGATTGACGCTCCTGCCCGCACCCCCTATACTCTCGGATTCGTCGGAGCGTAGCGCAGCCTGGTAGCGCATCTGATTTGGGATCAGAGGGTCGTAGGTTCGAATCCTATCGCTCCGACCACGAAAAGCAGCTCGAAACCCGCGAAGCCTCCGGCTTCGCGGGTTTTTGCTTTTTTGGCTCGCGTTCAGGTGGACGCCGACAGCCGACCCGTCAGGCACTCGCCTTGCAAATCATCACCTGCGCATGCGACAGTGCTTGAGGCAGTACCTCGCTGCGAAGACGCGCAAGCCCGCCGCAACGCCATCCCAAGCCGCTCAAAAAGGAGACTCCCATGGACCTGATCCTCTGGCGTCACGCCGAAGCAGAAGATGTCGCCGCGAGCGATCTCTCCCGCGCGCTCACCACGCGCGGCCGCAAGCAGGCGCAGAACGCCGCGAAATGGCTGCGCGCCCGTTTGCCCAACGACGCGGTCATACTCGCGAGCCCCGCCGTGCGCACCATCCAGACCGCCGAGACGTTGAGCGACCAGTACCGCGTCGTGCGCGAACTCGCGCCGAACGCGAGCGCGAACGACGTCCTGGAAGCGGCCGGCTGGCCCGGCGGCATCGCGCAAACCGTCGTGATCGTCGGCCATCAACCGACGCTCGGCCACGTCGCCGCGCAACTGCTCGGCGACAGCCGCGCGAGCTGGCCACTGAAAAAAGCCGGCATCTGGTGGATCGAGAGCCGCGAGCGCAACGGCGAAGATGAGGCGGTGTTGCGCGCCGCCATCAGCCCCGATCTGATCTGAGCGCGCGTGTCGCGCGACACCTCCGACATTACAGGCACCCACGCGAGGGCTTACGGGCAGTCATCCAATCGTCACGGCTTTGCCATGCGAGCGTCACCGCGCGTTACTACATTGGCGAAAAAAGAAATCCTCACTCTTTTCGACCAGGACAGCCAATGCGAGAACTGCCGACGCCCACCCTGCCCTTCGCCTCGCTTTTCGAACCGCGCCGTCTGCCGCGCGCCGAGGAAACGGTCACCGCGCAGCATCGCCTGCAAGTGTCGTGGGCGCGTACCGACGAAGAGCTGCGTGAAGCGCAGCGTCTACGCTATCGCGTCTTCGCCGACGAAATGGGCGCACGCCTCAGCGGCCCCGCGGGCCTCGACGTCGATGCCTTCGATTCGTACTGCGACCATTTGCTGGTACGCGATCTCGACACGTTGAAAGTAGTCGGCACGTATCGCGCCCTGCCGCCGCATCAGGCCGCGCGCATCGGCCGTCTATATGCGGAAAGCGAGTTCGACGTGTCGCGTCTCACGCATCTGCGCGCGAAGATGGTCGAGGTCGGCCGCTCGTGCGTGCATCCCGACTATCGCAGCGGCTCGGTGATCATGTCGCTATGGGCTGGGCTCGCCGCGTACATGAAGCACAACGGCTACGAGACGATGCTCGGCTGCGCGAGCGTCGCGATGGCTGACGGCGGCCACTATGCGGCGAACCTGTATTGCTCGCTGCGCGACAACGCGCTGACCGCGCCCGAATATCGCGCGTTCCCGCATACGCCGCTGCCGGTCGACGAACTGCAGACGGGTGCCGCCGTCGCGCCGCCCCCGCTCGTGAAGGGCTACTTGCGTCTCGGCGCGAAGATTTGCGGCGCACCGGCGTGGGACCCCGACTTCAATACCGCGGATTTCCTGACGCTGTTCCGTCTGTCCGATATCAACGCGCGCTATGCGCGGCACTTCCTCGGCGATGCGTTGCCGCGATAAGCTGCGCCGAGATACGAAAAAGCCCTGCATTTGCAGGGCTTTTTTTGTTCGTGCACACGCCGCGAATCGACGCGTGCGTCGATCCGCATCGCGTCAATCGTCCGTATAAACGACACGGTACGGAATCCCGACTTTCTCCCACTCCGCCGCCTCCTGGATCAGGCTGTAATCCGTCAACGGATTGTTGGCGACCCACTCGTTCGGCAAACGCACCTCGTAACCGCCGTTCGCCTGAGCAACCGTGATGCCCGGCAGGCCGACGTCCGCGCGTCGACGGCACAGCAACGCCGCGAGCCGCAGACAGAACAGCAGCGGCCATTCGACGTCGCGCGTCTGCGACAGCTTGCCGAGCTTGCCCGCGTGGCCGAGCACGAGCGCTGCGAGGCGCGCCTGGTCGGTACGCGAAAAGCCCGGCATGTCGGCATTGCTCGCGATATAAGCCGAGTGTTTGTGATACGCGCTATGCGAGATCGACAGGCCGATTTCGTGTAGCGACGCCGCCCAGCCGATGAACATGCGGTTTTCCGCGCGGCGTTCCTCGTCCGGTTCGACGAACTGGTCGTAGAAGCTCGTCGACAGATCGCGGATGCGCCCCGCCTGCGGGCGATCGATGCCATAGCGGCGCATGAAGCCCTCGACCGTCACCGTACGCATGTCCTCGTGCTGCGAACGGCCGAGCAGGTCGTACATGACGCCGAGGCGCAGCGCGCCGTCGGTGGTGTCGACATAGTCGACGCCCAGTTCGTCGAACACCGCGATCATGATCGACAGCCCGCCCGCGAGCACCGGCACGCGGTCGCTCTTCAGCGCAATCAGTTTCAGCCGGTTGACGTTTTCGGCCTTGATCAGCGCGCGCTTGAGCCGCTCGAGGCCGCCGCGCGAAATGCCGTGGGTGACGCCCGCATCGTTGAAATTGTTCGCCTCGACCAGTTCGGCGAGCGCGCGCGCGGTGCCCGACGAGCCGATCGCCTGCTCCCAGCCGGTCTTCTTGTATTCGGCGGAAATGATCTGGATTTCGCGGCGCGCGGCGAGCTCGGCCTGGCGCATCGTGTACTCGTCGACGTTGCCGGCCGGGAAAAACGCGCGGCTATGGCTCACGCAGCCGATATACAAGCTCTCCATCATGATCGGCGTGTAGTGCGAGCCGATGATGAATTCCGTCGAGCCACCGCCGATATCGACGACGAGCCGCTTGCCCGCGCTCGCCGGCACCGAGTGCGCGGCGCCCGCATAAATCAGGCGTGCTTCCTCGCGCCCGGCGATCACTTCGATCGGAAAACCGAGCGCGGCCTCCGCCTCGCCGAGAAATTCGCCCGCATTCTTCGCGATGCGCAGCGTATTGGTCGCGACCGCGCGCACGTGGTCCGGATGAAAATCGCGCAACCGCTCGCCGAAGCGCTTCAGCGCATCCCAGCCACGCACCTGCGATGCGCGATCGAGCATCTTGTCGCTCGATAGCCCGGCCGCGAGCCGCACCGGCTCGCGCAAGGCGTCGACCTGATAGATCTGGCTGCCCGCGTCGGTTTCCTCGACCCGGCCCACGATGAGCCGGAAGCTGTTCGAACCGAGATCGACGGCGGCGAGGAGATGAGGAATATTGACCATCGGGTAAGCGTACTCCATGCGCGCGAGCGCGGCGGCTGCGGCCGAGGGCGTGGCGGCGGACTCCGGCAGCGCCACGCGCCGGCCCGGCGCCTTCGGCGCATGGTGCGCGTCGCGGCCAGCCGCACTGTTCAAAGACGCCATTCTAAGCGTAGCAGCCTTCACGGTGTCACCTCGCGGCGCAGGGAGTTCGGTATCGTCGCATAGGTAGCGCGTCATATTGACGACAGACGACGATTGCGGCATAAAATGTTAAAAACATCGCCGATGTCATCAGGACGTCATCAAACCGTGAGAATTTCCGAGCGTCTTTCCGTCTCCATTTCAGACATTCCAATCTCGCCGCCGATGTCCGTCCGCTATCCCCTATTGAATCGCGAGCTGGGCATTCTGGGTTTCAACGAGCGTGTGTTGGCGCAAGCCGCCGATCCCGCCGTCCCCTTGCTCGAACGTCTCCGCTTTATCTGCATCACCAGTAGCAACCTCGACGAATTCTTCGAAGTCCGCATGGCCGGGCTTCAGGAACAGATGGGCGACAACCCCGGCGCATTGTCGCCCGACGGCATGTCGCTGCTTCACATGTACGACCTCGTGGTCGAACGTGCGCAGAAGCTCGTGCATCGCCAGTACACGATGCTGCACGACACGGTGCTCACCGCGCTCGAACAGGAAGGCATCTATTTCCACGGCAACGAAGCCTGGAGCGACGCGCAGACCGAATGGGCGCGCAACTACTTCTTCAACGAACTGCTGCCGGTGCTCACGCCGATCGGTCTCGACCCCGCGCATCCGTTTCCGCGCGTGCTGAACAAGAGCCTGAACTTCGTCGTCGAGCTCGAGGGCAAGGACGCGTTCGGCCGTCAGGCGATGATGGGCATCGTGCAGGCGCCGCGCGCGCTGCCGCGACTCGTGCGCATGCCGCAGGAGCTGTCGGGTTATCCGCATGGCTTCGTGCTGCTGAGCTCGCTGCTCCAACACTTTGTCGGCGAGCTGTTTCCGAATCTCTTCGTGCGCAGCTGCAATCAGTTTCGCATCACGCGCAACAGCGAGCTGTTCGTCGACGAAGACGAAATCACCAATCTGCGCGTCGCGTTGCAGGGCGAACTGCCGGCGCGGCATCTGGGCAATGCGGTGCGGCTCGAAGTGTCGGCGGAAACGCCCACGCATGTGGTGCGGCGCCTGCTCGACGAAAGCGGTCTGTCGAACAAGGACTGCTACTACGTGAACGGCCCCGTCAATCTGGTGCGGCTGATGCAGCTGCCCGAGATGGTCGACCGGCCGGATCTGAAGTTCGTGCCGCACATTCCGTCGACGCCGAGGCAGATCGCCAACAGCGCGAGCATGTTCGACGTGATCGATCAGGGCGACGTGCTGCTGCATCATCCGTACGAGAGCTTCCAGCCGGTGCTCGAGCTGCTGTTGCAGGCGGCCAAGGACCCGAACGTGGTCGCGATCAAGCAGACCATCTATCGGACCGGCACCGACTCGCCGCTGATGGATGCGCTGATGCAGGCCGCGCGCAACGGCAAGGAAGTCACGGTGGTCGTCGAGCTGCTCGCGCGCTTCGACGAGGAAACCAACATCAACTGGGCCTCGCAGCTCGAAGCGGTCGGCGCGCACGTGGTCTACGGCGTAGTCGGCCACAAGTGCCACGCGAAGATGATGCTGATCGTGCGACGCGTGTCGGCGGGCGGCAAGGCGAGCCTGAAGCGCTACGTGCACCTCGGCACGGGCAACTATCACCCGCGCACCGCGCGCCTCTATACCGATTTCGGTCTGATGACCGCCGATCAGAAGATCTGCGAGGACGTGCACCATGTGTTCCAGCAGCTCACCGGCATCGGCGGCGAGCTGAAGCTGCACGAGCTGTGGCAGTCGCCGTTCACGCTGCATCCGAAGCTCGTCGACGCGATCCGCAAGGAAGCCGAGCATGCGCGCGCGGGCAAGAAGGCGCGCATCGTCGCGAAGATGAACGCGCTGCTCGAGCCGACGGTGATCGCCGAGCTGTACGAAGCATCGCAGGCCGGCGTGAAGATCGATCTGATCGTGCGCGGCGTGTGCTCGCTGCAGCCGGGCGTGCAAGGGCTCTCCGAGAACATCACGGTGCGCTCGATCGTCGGGCGCTTTCTCGAACACCATCGCATCTACTACTTCTACGACGGCGGCAAGGAACAGGTCTATCTGTCGAGCGCCGACTGGATGGATCGCAATCTGTTCCGGCGCGTCGAAGTCGCATTCCCGGTCAACAACCGGCGACTGAAGCGGCGCGTGATCGCGGAAGGGCTGTCGGCGTTTCTCGGCGACAACCAGTCGGCCTGGTTGATGCAGAGCGACGGTCACTATCGCCGGCGCCGGCCGGGCAAGGCGTCGCGCAATGCTCAGATGAGTCTGCTCGGCAAGTTCTGTTCGTAGTCGCCCGCGTTTCGGGTGCTCGCCGCGATGGCGGGCACCCGACGATCCGCGCGCATAAAAAACCGCCTTTTTCAGGCGGTTTTTTTATGCGTCGACCAGTCGTACGACTGCCGCGTTCAAACCTGTGCGGTTTGAACGCGCGCCGTCCGATATACCGGAAAGCGCACCGTGAACGTGCTGCCGCGCCCTTCTTCGCTCTTCACGTCGAGTTGCGCATCGTGCCGTTGCAGTACGTGCTTGACGATCGCGAGACCGAGCCCGGTGCCGCCCGTGTCGCGCGAACGGCTGCGATCGACGCGATAGAAGCGCTCGGTGAGCCGCGGGATATCGGCGGCCGGAATGCCGAAGCCGCTATCGGTGACCGAGAACACCGCATGGCCACCCTGCGCACGCCAGTTGACCTTGATCGAGCCGCCGTCCGGCGTGTAGCGGATCGCGTTCGTCACCAGATTGCCGAATGCGCTGAAAATCTCGGTTTCGACGCCGGTGACGGTCAGTGCTTCGTCGGCATCGAAGACGATCTTGTGATGATCGCTGGACAGGCTCTGCGCGTCGTCATGCAGATGCCGCAATACCGCGCGCATGTCGATCATCTGATCGCTCGGTGGCTTGTTGTCGCCTTCGAGCGTCGCGAGCACGAGCAGATCGCTGACGATATGACGCATGCGCGACGCCTGCTGCTCCATCAGTTCGAGATAACGCGCGCGCTCGGCTTCGCCCAACGGCAGCTCGCGCATCGTCTCGAGAAAGCCGGACAACACCGTGAGCGGCGTTTTCAATTCGTGCGACACGTTGGCGACGAAGTCACGCCGCATCGCATCGGTGCGCTCGAGCTCGGTGATGTCCTGCGACAGCACGAGCTTGCGATTGTCGCCGTAAGGAAACACCTGTACCGACAGCACGTTCTGGCGCTTGTCGCCCATGCCGCGCATGATCAGCATTTCCTCGTACCGATGCGAATTCAGATAGCGCACGAAATCCGGATGACGCACCAGATGCGTGATGTGCTGACGCAGATCGCGCTTCGCATCGAGCCCAAAGTGGCTTTCGGAAATCGCGTTGCACCACTCGATCTGATCATGATCGTCGAGCATCGCGACACCGTTAGGCGACGCCTGGATCGCCTGGATGAAACGCGAATGCTGCTGCTCGACCTGGCGCACCTGGGCATGCCAGCGCTTCGCGAGCTTGTGCAGACGGTAATAGATTTCGCCCCAGATGCCGGGGGCGCTCGGCACTTCGCCGTACACCGGCGCGTCGAGCAGACGCCACAGACGCTGCTTGTGGAAGGTACTGAAGACACTCTGTACGAGCAGCAGGACGATGGCGAGAGCGAGCCCTGCCTTGACGTTCAGCAGTGCGCCGACCACCACGCACAGAACAGCAAGCAGCACGACCGACACGATGGAGCGCGCCCAGATGATGTTCATGGTCTAGCGATCGAAGAGAAAATACAGCGCAGGAGGGAGGCACGGCGGCACAGCGCCATGCGATGCAGCGCGCCGCCGACGGCTATCAGGCGCTCTTCGCCAGCCGGTAACCGCTGCCGCGTACCGTTTCAATCATAGCATCGCACCCGGCCGGCTTGAGTGCCGCGCGCAGACGCTTGATATGCACGTCGACGGTCCGCTCTTCGACGAACACGTGATCGCCCCACACCTGATCGAGCAGTTGCGTGCGGCTGTGCACGCGCTCCGGGTGAGTCATGAAGAAGTGCAGCAGACGGAATTCGGTCGGGCCGAGATCGAGCTTGATCTCGCTGCCTTCCGCATGCGCGGCGACGCGGTGCGTGGCGGGATCGAGCTTCAGGCCGTTGATTGCGACCACGTCTTCGGTCAGCTGCGGCGCGCGGCGGCGCAGCACCGCCTTGATGCGCGCCATCAGTTCCTTCGGCGAGAACGGCTTCGTCACGTAGTCGTCGGCGCCGATCTCGAGGCCGAGCACCTTGTCCTGCTCGTCGCCTCGCGCGGTCAGCATGATGATCGGGATATGCTTCGTACGCTCGTTGTTGCGCAGATCGCGCGCGAACGAAATACCCGATTTACCCGGCAACATCCAGTCGAGCAGCACGAGATCGGGCAGTACGTCGCTGATCAGGTTGTGCGCCTGCTCCGCGTTGTACGCGCGAATCGGGCAGTGCCCGGCGTGTTGAAGATTGACCGAAATCAGTTCGGAAATGGCGGGCTCATCTTCAATGACGAGAATGCTGCTGGGCATCGGCACCTCTGTTCCTTATCTCTGGATTAGCTGAGCGCTTCGCGTTCGAGCGCGTCGCGCGACTGGTGCCGCACGTCGGTACCCTTGACGATGTAGATGATGAATTCCGCGATGTTCTTCGCGTGGTCGCCGATCCGCTCGATTGCCTTGGCGATGAACAGGAAGTCGAGGCCCACCGAGATCGAACGCGGATCTTCGGTCATATACGAAATCAGCTTGCGCACGAACGCGCGGAATTCCTCGTCGATCGCCTTGTCGTCGCGCACGATCTGCGCGGCGGCGACCGTGTCCAGACGCGCGAACGCGTCCAGCGCACGGCGCAGGATCGACACGGCCATTTCGCCCGACAGCTTGATCTCGGCGATGTTGATGGTGCGCGATGCGCCGTCTTCCATCAGACGCTTGGTGCGCTTCGCGATCTTTTCGGCTTCGTCGCCGGCGCGCTCGAGGTTCGTGATGGTCTTCGAGATCGCGATCAGCAAGCGCAGATCGCGCGCGGCCGGCTGACGGCGCGCGATGATGTTGCTGCACTCTTCGTCGATCTCGACTTCCATCTTGTTCAGACGGTCTTCGGCGACGATCACCTGCTCGGCGATGTCGAGGTCGAATTCGTTGAGCGCCTGCATCGCGTTGACGATCTGCGATTCGACGAGACCACCCATTTCGAGCACCTTCGACGAAACGAGGTTGAGGTCGGCGTCGAACTGGCTGGACAGATGTTTATCGGACATGTCGTACTCCGTTGTATTGCCCGGCGGATTAGCCGAAGCGGCCAGTGATGTAGTCCTCGGTTTCCTTGCGGACCGGCTTGATGAAGATCTTTTCGGTGTCGCCGAATTCGATCAGTTCGCCGAGGTACATATAGGCAGTGTAGTCCGAACAGCGGGCCGCCTGCTGCATGTTGTGCGTGACGATCACCACCGTGTAGTCGCTCTTGAGTTCAGCGATCAGCTCTTCGATACGGCCCGTCGAAATCGGGTCGAGCGCCGAGCAGGGCTCGTCGAGCAGCAGCACTTCGGGGCGAATTGCAATACCGCGCGCGATGCACAGACGCTGCTGCTGGCCGCCCGACAAACCGTAGCCGCTCTGGCCGAGCTTGTCCTTCACTTCGTTCCACAGCGCCGCCTTGGTCAGCGCCCATTCGACGCGGTCGTCCATTTCCGAGCGCGACAGCTTCTCGAACATCTTCACGCCGAAAGCGATGTTGTCGTAGATCGACATCGGGAACGGCGTCGGCTTCTGGAACACCATGCCGATGCGCGCGCGCAGCAGCGAAATGTCCTGGCGCATGGTCAGCAGGTTTTCGCCGTCCATCACGATCTCGCCTTCCGCGCGCTGCTCCGGATAGAGCGCGTACATCTTGTTGAAGGTACGCAGCAGCGTGGACTTGCCGCAGCCCGACGGGCCGATGAACGCGGTCACCTTGCCTTCGGGAATCTGCAGATTGATGTTCTTCAGCGCGTGATACTTGCCGTAGAAGAAGTTGAGGTCCTTGACCTCGATCTTCGGACGCGACGGGGTTTGCGCTTGAGCGCTGTGTTCGGGGTCGGAGCCCGCGGGCGCGGCTGCGTGCCCGATCGGATTGAGTTGGGTTTCTGCCATGTTCATCGGATTCACTCCGCCCTTACTTGTTCGAGAAGATCGTGCGCGCGAGGACGTTCAGTCCCAGCACCGCGAGCGTGATCAGAAAGACGCCGGCCCACGCGAGCGATTGCCACTGCGCGAACGGGCTCATCGCAAACTTGTAGATCGTGACCGGCAGGTTCGCGACCGGCTGGCCCATATCGACCGAGAAGAACTGGTTCGACAAAGCGGTGAAGAGCAGCGGTGCGGTTTCGCCGGCAATTCGCGCGACACCGAGCAGCACACCGGTGACGATGCCCGCGATCGACGCCTTCAGCGTGATCGACAGCACCATCTTCCACTTCGGCGTGCCGAGCGCGAACGCGGCTTCACGCATCGCATTCGGCACGAGCTTCAGCATGTTTTCGGTCGTGCGAATCACGATCGGAATCTGCAGCAGCGCCAGTGAGAGCACGCCGGCCCAGCCGCTGAAGTGGCCCATCTTCACGACGACGAGCGCGTAGACGAACAGACCGATGACGATCGACGGCGCCGACAGCAGGATGTCGTTGATGAAGCGCGTGAGGTTCGCGAGCCAGCCTTTCTGGCCGTATTCGGCGAGATAGACGCCCGCCATGATGCCGATCGGCGTGCCGACGAAGGTCGCGAGCCCGACCAGCAACAGGCTGCCGACGATCGCGTTGGCGAGACCGCCGCCATCGGTGTTCGGCGGCGGCGTCGACTGCGTGAACAGCTCGACCGACAGACCACCGATACCGAGACGCAGCGTCGTATAGAGAATCCACACGAGCCACAGCAGGCCGAACGCCATCGCCGCGAGCGACAGCGTCAGCGCAAGCGCGTTGGTCATGCGACGGCGCCCTTGCAGACGCACGCGCATCGTTTCGAGCGTCGCGGCGTCCTTCAGACCCGGCATGTTCAGGGACGGCCCGCTCATTTCGCGCCCTCCCCTTTCTCGAGACGCAGCAGCATGATTTTCGAAATCGCCAGCACGATGAATGTAATCACGAACAGGATCAGGCCGAGCTCCATCAGCGCCGACGTATGCAGGCCCGGCTCCGCTTCCGCGAACTCGTTGGCGAGCGCCGACGTGATGCTGTTGCCCGGCGAAAACAGCGAAATATTGTCGAGCAGGTTGGTGTTGCCGATCACGAACGTGACCGCCATCGTCTCACCCAGCGCGCGGCCGAGGCCGAGCATGACGCCGCCGATCACACCGCTCTTGGTGAACGGCAGCACGATCTTCCACATCACTTCCCACGTCGTGCAGCCGATACCGTACGCCGATTCCTTCAGCAGCACCGGCGTCACTTCGAACACGTCGCGCATCACCGCTGCGATGTACGGGATGATCATGATCGCAAGGATCACGCCCGCGCACAGAATGCCGATGCCGATCGGCGGACCGGCGAACAGCGCGCCGACGATCGGAATGCCGCCGAGCACCGCGCCTAGCGGCTTCTGGAACCACACCGCGAAGATCGGCGCGAACACGAGCAGACCCCACATGCCGTACACGATCGACGGAATCGCGGCGAGCAGCTCGATCGCGATGCCGAGCGGCCGGCGCAGCCACGCGGGCGACAGTTCGGTCAGAAATAGCGCGATACCGAAGCTGACGGGCACCGCGATAAGGAGAGCGATGATCGACGTCGCGAGAGTGCCGTAGATCGGCACGAGCGCGCCGAATTGGTTGCTGGGTGGATCCCACACCGCCGTCCACAGGAACGCGAGACCGAACTCGCGAATCGACGGCATCGAGGCGACGATCAGCGACACGATGATGCCGCCGAGCAGCAGCAGCGTGACGATGGCGGAAAGGCGTGCGAGGCCGCCGAAGATCACATCGCCCGAGCGGCCAGGCGCTTTTTGCTGCGACGCGCGGCCAGGCGGAGTGGCCCGGCTCGTGCCGGACGCTAAATGAATATCGGACATGAGAGCCTGAGGGACCTGTTTCCAGTTGCCGGACGACACATGTCGGGCGGTCGGTGATGCATGCGGCGCATGCCGCGTGAAAGTCACAGGCCGTCCTCGCACGAGGACGGCCGGGGTGCTATAGGGCGCGGCCCAGATCGACCGCGCCAGCTTACGCCTGTTACTCGGCGAGCGTCTTGCCTGCCGAATCCTTGACCTTCTGCTTCCACTGCGTGCGGATTTCCGAGACGACCGACTGCGGCAGCGAGATGTAGTCCAGATCGTTCGCAGCCTGGCCGCCGTTCTTGAACGCCCAGTCGAAGAACTTCAGCGTTTCCGAGCCTTGCGGTGCCTTGTCCTGCGTCGTGTGCAGCAGCACGAACGTCGCGCCGACGATCGGCCATGCGTTCTTGCCCGGCTCGTTCGTCAGGATCTGATAGAACGACTTCGACCAGTCGGCGCCAGCCGCCGCTGCCTTGAACGTGTCGGTCTCCGGCTGAACCACCGCGCCGGATTCGTTCTTCATCGCGACGTAGTTCATGTGGTTCTGCTTGGCGTACGCCCATTCGACGTAACCGATCGCGCCCGGCAGACGCTGCACGAAAGCCGCGACGCCGTCGTTGCCCTTGCCGCCCGTGCCGGTCGGCCAGTTGACCGTCGCACCTTCACCGACCTTCGTCTTCCATTCCGGGTTGACCTTCGACAGGTAGTTCGTCCAGATGAAGCTGGTGCCCGAACCGTCGGCGCGGCGCACCACGGCGATGTCCAGATCCGGCAGCTTGACCTTCGGGTTCAGCGCGACGATTGCCGGGTCGTTCCACTTCTTGATCTTGCCCAGGTAGATGTCGCCGAGCACTTCACCCGACAGCACCAGTTCGCCCGGCTTGACGCCCGGCACGTTGACTGCCGGCACCACGCCGCCGACCACCGTCGGGAACTGGAACAGGCCTGCCTTCGCGAGTTCGTCGTCCTTCAGCGGAGCGTCCGACCCTGCGAAATCGACGGTCTTCGCCTCGATCTGCTTGATGCCGCCCGACGAACCGATGCCTTGGTAGTTAACCTTGCCGCCGCCGGTCTTCTGATAAGCGTCGGCCCACTTCGTGTAAATCGGTGCCGCGAACGTGCTGCCCGCGCCGGTGATGTCTGCGGCTTGCGCTGCGATTGCGAAGAGCGCGCCAGCGACGCCAGCGAACACGGTTTGCATCAATTTCATGAGACCTCCAAGGGGGTGTGAGCGTGTGGTGTGAGCGTGTGGTGTGAGCGTGAAACTCGAACACCGCGAAGCTTAGGGTCTCTTTATGACAAAAACGTGACTGATAATGAATCACATGTGACAGTAATATTACCCCGTGAAAGGTGCCGAAGCCGCCGAATTACCGGTGTGCCGATGCCCGTTGCATCGCATTTTTCGAGGTAGTCAAAAAAAGATGGGGCGCGAACGTTTGCGCTGCGCGCGGAGGTCGTTTTTGTGCGGGATGTGCCGTCCTTTTGGCGGCTGCGGAGTGGGGATTCGATGGGGTGAGGAATGAGCCTTCGTTGGGTGTGAAAGCCCGGCCACCCAGTTTATGGAGCCCGCTGAATCTTCTGCCTGCGACGCTCAGGCAGGCGGCAAGCGGTCGCCACCGCCCGCCGTCGACTCGGGAATCGATCAGGCCGTCGCTACCCGCACGGCTTCGGCAATCGCTTCAGAATGCTCGAGCGCGTCCGCGACGTTCTGCGCCTCCACCATCACGCGCAGTACCGGCTCGGTGCCCGACGCGCGGATCAGCACGCGGCCGCGGCCGTCGAGCGCGCCTTCGGCCACCTTGATCGCACTGCGGATCGTCTCGCTGCCCTTCCAGTCCGAGCCGGGCTTCATGCGCACGTTGATCAGCTTCTGCGGAAACAGGGTGACACCGTCGAGCAGATCCGTGAGCGATTTGCCGCTGCGCTGCATCGCCGCCAGCACGAGCAGAGCGGACACGATGCCGTCGCCGGTCGAATGGCGATCGAGTGACAGAATGTGGCCCGAACCTTCGGCGCCGAGCTGCCAGCCGTGCTCACGAAGCTGTTCGAGCACATAGCGGTCGCCGACCGCGGCGCGCACGAACTTGACGCCGGCATTCTGCAGCGCGACCTCCACGGCCATGTTGGTCATCAGCGTGCCGACCGCTCCTTCCACGTGGCCGGCGGTCGCGATACGGTCCTTGACCAGCACGTACAACAGCTCGTCGCCGTTGAAAAGGCGGCCAGACTCGTCGACGACCTGCAGACGGTCGGCGTCGCCATCGAGCGCGATACCGAGGTCCGCGTGGTTCGCGCGCACCGCGCGAACCAGCGCATCCGGCGCGGTCGCGCCGACGCCGTCGTTGATATTGAAGCCGTTCGGCGAGACGCCGATCGGGATCACTTCCGCGCCGAGCTCATGGAACACGTGCGGCGCGACGTCGTACGCGGCGCCATGCGCGCAATCGACGACGAGCTTCATGCCGCGCAGGTCGTACGCGGCCGGGAACGTGCTCTTGCAGAACTCGATGTAGCGGCCACCTGCGTCATCGAGACGGCGCGCTTTGCCCAGTTGCTCGGAGGCCGCGCACGCGAGCGGCAGTTCGAGCTGCTCCTCGATCTGCGCCTCGACGTCGTCCGGCAGCTTGTTGCCGTCGGCCGAGAAGAACTTGATGCCGTTGTCGTAGTACGGGTTGTGCGATGCGCTGATCACGACACCCGCGGCAAGCCGCAGTGCGCGCGTCAGATAGGCGATGCCGGGTGTCGGCATCGGGCCGGCCAGCATCACGTCGACGCCGGCGGCCGAAAAGCCCGATTCGAGCGCGGCTTCGAGCATGTAGCCCGACACCCGCGTGTCCTTGCCGATCAGCACGGTCGGACGGGTGCCTGTTTTCGCCCATTGATCGGCGCCCGCGAGCACCTTGCCGGCCGCATAGCCGAGCCGCAACACGAATTCCGGCGTAATCGGGCCTTCGCCGACCTTGCCTCGAATGCCGTCCGTTCCGAAGTAACGACGTGCCATGTTTGTTCTCCCTGTCCGTGGCTGCGGGTTCAACCGTGCGCGCGGCTCTGCTTGTCCGCGTCGCGCAGGGTTGCCCATACTTTCAATGCATCGACTGTTTGCGCGACGTCGTGTACGCGCAGAATCGCGGCGCCCCGTTCGGCCGCGCACACCGCCGCGGCGATGCTGCCGGCCACGCGCTCCGGCGCCGGCCGCCCCGTCACCGCGCCAACCATCGACTTGCGCGACATGCCCGCAAGAATCGGATACGGCGAAGCGGCGCGCGGAGCCGTGTCGCGCAGATGCGCGAGCAGCGCGTAGTTATGCTCGACGACGACCTTGCCGAAGCCGAAACCCGGATCGACGCTGATACGCTCGCGCGCAATCCCCGCCTGCTGCAACGTCGCGACACGCTCCTCGAGGAAGTGGCGCACTTCGCCGACGACGTCGTCATAGTGCGGCTCGCCCAGCTGCATGGTCTGCGGCTCACCTAGCATATGCATGACACAAAGGCCGCAGTCGCTGTCGCGCACCGCGTCGATCGCGCCGGGCATGCGGAAGCCCCAGATGTCGTTGATCAGGTCGGCGCCCGCGTTCAACGCATGACGCATCACTTCCGGCTTGTACGTATCAACCGACAATGGCACGTTCGCGCCACGCAGTTGCTCGACGAGCGGCAACACGCGCTCCAGCTCTTCGTCGAGCGGCACCGGCGGCGCGCCAGGACGCGTCGATTCCCCGCCGATATCGATGATGTCCGCGCCCTCGAGCATCATGCGCTCGGCCTGGCGCAGCGCATCGCCGCGCGTCGCGAACTTGCCGCCATCGGAAAAGGAATCGGGAGTGACGTTCAGGATGCCCATGACCAACGGGCGTTCGAACGTCAGCTTGAAGCGGCCACACTGCAGCGGCTCTGGAAGGGGTACGGAAGAAGAATCGACTTTCGACACGTAGCAATGCTTCACTTGGAACGGATAAATGCAAAACGGGCCGGTGTGTAGCACACCGGCCCGCACTTTCTACTGGCTGCCGATCAGGCCGGCGCGGTTGCGCTGCCCGGCTTGACTTCGGTGCCCGGGCTGCCGCCCGACGAGGCGTCGCTTGCCGACGGCGGCGAGCTCTTCGGCGAACGCGGCGGACGGCCTGCCATGATGTCGTTGATCTGATCGGCGTCGATCGTCTCCCACTCCATCAGTGCGGCGGTCATCGCTTCGACCTTGTCGCGGTTCTCTTCGAGCAGGCGCCGTGCGAGATTGTACTGCTCGTCCAGCACATGACGGATTTCCGCGTCGACCTTCTGTTGCGTCGCTTCCGAAATGGTCCGCGTGAAGCCTCGGCCGAACGGCGAAGCGTCGTTCTCGTCATCGACATAGACCATCGGTCCGAGCGCATCCGTCATGCCGAAGCGGGCAACCATTGCGCGAGCCGTCTGCGTCGCCTTGTTGAAGTCGTCCGACGCACCGGTGCTGATCAGGTTCAGGAACAGCTCTTCCGCGACGCGGCCACCGAACAGGATGGCAAGACGGTCGAGCAGATATTCCTTCGAGTACGTTTCGTTGTCATGCTCCGGCAACTGCCATGTGACGCCCAGCGCACGGCCGCGCGGAATGATCGTGACCTTGTGCACCGGATCGGCCTTCGGCAACAGCTTCGCGATCACCGCATGACCTGATTCGTGATACGCGGTAGCACGCTTCGATTCTTCGCGGATCACAGCCGACTTGCGCTCTGGACCCATGAAGATCTTGTCCTTCGCGTCCTCGAAGTCCGTCATTTCGACGATGCGCTTGCCGCGGCGCGCCGCGAACAGTGCCGCTTCGTTGACGAGGTTTGCGAGATCTGCGCCCGAGAAACCCGGCGTGCCGCGCGCGATCACTGCCGCATCGACGTCGTTCGAGATCGGCACCTTGCGCAGGTGCACCTTCATGATGTGCTCGCGGCCGCGAATATCGGGCAGACCCACGTACACCTGACGGTCGAAACGGCCCGGACGCAACAGCGCCTTGTCGAGCACATCCGAACGGTTCGTCGCGGCGATGACGATGACGCCCGAGTTCGCCTCGAAGCCGTCCATTTCGACGAGCATCTGGTTCAGCGTCTGTTCGCGCTCGTCGTTACCGCCGCCCATGCCGGCGCCTCGATGACGGCCGACCGCGTCGATTTCGTCGATGAACACGATACACGGCGCGTGCTTCTTGGCCTGCTCGAACATGTCGCGCACGCGAGCCGCGCCGACGCCGACGAACATTTCCACGAAATCTGAACCTGAAATGCTGAAGAACGGCACCTTCGCCTCGCCGGCGATGGCGCGCGCGAGCAGCGTCTTACCGGTTCCCGGCGGGCCAACGAGCAGCACGCCGCGCGGAATACGACCACCGAGCTTCTGGAATTTCTGCGGATCGCGCAGGAAGTCGACGAGTTCCGACACTTCTTCCTTGGCTTCGTCGCAACCGGCGACGTCGGTGAAATTGATTGCGTTGTTGTTCTCGTCGATCAGTCGCGCGCGCGACTTGCCAAACGAGAAGGCTCCGCCTTTGCCGCCCCCCTGCATCTGTCGCATCATGTAAAACCAGAAACCGATGATCAGGATCGTCGGCCCGAGGTAATACAGCACGGACATCAGTGCATTGGGTTCGTCGTCAGCCTTGCCGCTCACCTGTACGCCATACTTCATCAGATCGCCGACCATCCAGATGTCGCCGGGCGACACGATCTGGTACTTCTGGCCGTCTGCTGGAGTGACCGTGAGGTTCCGCCCCTGGACAATGACGTTCTTGACTTTGCCGTTCTTCGCGTCGTCCATGAACTGCGAATAGGAAACGCCTTCCTGGACACGGGGCTTGTCGAACTGCTTGAACACCGTAAACAGCACCAGTGCGATCACCAGCCACACTGCTGCTTTCGAAAACATATTGTTGTTCAAAGCACCACTCCTTCACTTAGACGGGCGCCTACATTTGCCTTGCGGCACCACGAAAGCATTCTAATCCAGTCCGCAGACCCCTGCCATAAGGTTTCACTACCACGGAAATAGGGTAGCGGGCCGGCTTGACGCCCGTCTCCGGACGCATCGGGCTAATTATTGGCAGAGATGGAACCGGCTCGCCGCATCCCTATGCGGGACGCTTCAGATGCTTACCCAAAATAAATGTTTCTGACGATTTATCCCGCGACGCCTTCGGCTTGCGGGCCGCCACCACCTTGAATTGGCGTTTGAACTTTTCGACAATCTGACTATATCCGCTGCCATGAAAGCATTTGACTAAAAGGGCACCATCCGGCTTCAGGTGATTTTGCGCGAATTCGAGCGCGAGATCGCATAAATGCTCGATCCGCGCCGCATCCGCGATCGCCACGCCCGACAGGTTGGGCGCCATATCCGAAATTACAAGGTCTACCTGGCGCGCACCGACCAATTCTTCGAGCTGGACCAGCACCGAGTCTTCGCGGAAATCGCCCTGGATGAAGTGCACGTCGGCCACCGGCTCCATCGGCAGAATGTCCAAAGCGATGATCGTGCCGTCGATGCCACCTTCGCGCTCCGCGTTGCGCTGCGAGCCGCCCGCGAGCTTGTTGCGCACGTACTGGCTCCAACTGCCCGGCGAGGAACCGAGATCGACGATCACCTGCCCGGGACGGATCAGCTTGTCCTGCTCGTCGATTTCCTTGAGTTTGTAGGCCGCGCGGGCGCGATAACCTTCCCGCTGCGCCATTTTGACGTACGGATCGTTGATGTGGTCGTGCAGCCACGCGGTATTGAACTTGTTTTTTGCCATTAAAGATTTAACTATTGCTGCGTCGGGTCGCGCTTTAGGGGATAATACGCGGTTAATTCGCGCGGCCCCCGCCAGACTGGCGGCGATCCGCGATTCTGTTGTTCTGACGCGCGCCCTGCTGAATCGAGTCGCCCGAATCGCTCGGCGATCGGACGAAAACGCAGGAGCCGCCATTTTAGTCGAGTCTTCCACTTTCCATGCCAGCCCTCAAAGTCTCTTCCGACCAACGCGCCGAGTTGCGCTCCCAGGCACGTGCGCTCAAACCGGTCGTGCTCGTCGGCGCCGAAGGCTTGACCGACGCTGTGCTCGCCGAAATCAAGGTGCACCTCGCCGCGCATCAACTGATCAAAATTCGCGTGTTCGGCGAGGAGCGCGAGGAGCGCATCGCTATCTACGAAGAAATCTGCGACGCGCTGAACGCTGCACCGATCCAGCATATCGGCAAGCTGCTCGTGATCTGGAAGCCAGAATCGGCACAGCCGGCGGCAAAAGCGAAGCGCGGCGCGTTGCCGAGCGCCCGCGAAGCGGCAGCCGAAGAAACCCGGCCGGCCAAGGGACGCGCACCCCGCATCGTCAAGGTCGCCAAGCCGACCGACGTGCCGATGCGCAAGCCGCGAGCGAAAGCGGTGCTGGTGCGCGGCAATGAACGCGTGACGCAGGGCGGCAACATCAAGCGCGCGAAGAAGCGTCAAACCAGCGCAAAGCGTTCGCATCAGTCGAAGTAAGAGAACACGCGCCCAAGCTGCGGACCGACTCCGCACTGCGCATTGGCGGCCTTGAGCGCGAGGCCCGAAGCAGCGCGAATGAACCGTAGTTGGCCACCGGAATCGCGACGATTCGTCGCAACGTGAGGTTCATCGCGGGCATCGGCATCGACCCGGCGGCCATGGCACGCGCACCGTCACACCATCAGCCACCCGCGAGCTTCAGCCCGGCACCTTGCCCGTGACGCCGCGCGCGCCCTCTTCCTCGGCCGCGGCACCAACAGGCGCCGGCAGCAGCCAAACGAGCGCAACCCCTAGCAGGCTCTCGATCAGGTAGAACAGACTGGACACGCCATGCAGGATGCCGAAGCGCGTCGCATAAACGGAATGCCCGATGTCGCTGCCCGCCTCGAGCGCCGCCACGCGCATCGCGTTCATGAACGGCTGCAACGCGAAATAGCCAACCAGCACGCATACGAGCATACCGGCGAGCAGCCAGCGCAAGCGGCGATATGCGCCACTCCCGCGCCGCACGAGCAAATTGGCGAGACCGAGCAGCAAAATGCCGCACACGACGCCAATCACACCCTGAATACGAAACAGCTGCGCGGCGACGGCGCCCGCCGTCATCCGGTCGAGCGTCGTGAACAGCACGGGCGCAACCGCATAGCCGATAGTCAACAGACTACCGACCCACACCACCGTCAACAGGCGGAAAAAACGATGCGGCATCAAAGACACCGGCGCCACCCTTAGATGTAGCTGACCGCGATGATTTCGTATTCGCGCACGCCGCCCGGCGCTTGCACCGACGCGACGTCGCCTTCCGACTTGCCGATCAGCGCACGCGCGATCGGCGAGCTGATCGAGATCAGGCCGTGGTCGATGTCCGCTTCGTCGTCGCCGACGATCTGGTATTTGACCGACGCACCCGACTCGAGGTCTTCGAGCTCGAGCGTCGCGCCGAACACCACGCGGCCGTCCGCTTCCACTTGCGACGGATCGATCACCTGCGCGCCCGCGAGCTTCGACTCGATTTCGGCGATACGGCCTTCGATGAAGCCCTGCTTTTCCTTCGCAGCGTCGTATTCCGCGTTTTCCGACAGATCGCCCTGGGCGCGCGCTTCCGCGATCGAGTTGATCACGGCCGGACGTTCAACCGATTTCAGGCGCTGCAATTCATCGCGCAGCATGTCTGCGCCGCGCTTCGTCAATGGAATAGTGCTCATAAACAACTCTGGAGGCAAAAAACGGCCATAAAAAAAATCACCGCGGTTAAGTGCATTCCGCGAAAGCCGCCGCCCGTGGACAAACCCGGGCCGCAGCACCTGCGGAACGCCGCTTAACCGCGGCACTTACATCTTGGACAGCTAGTCGAAGCCTTAGTTTAGGCGAGCATGGAGTCCTTGTAAATCATAGACTTCCAGGTTCTTCAGATAACGAAGACCCTCCACCGCCGCGCGTGCGCCCGACATCGTCGTGTAGTAGGTGACCTTGTTCGCCTGCGCGCTCATGCGGATCGAACGCGAATCGGCGATCGCCGCGCGCGTTTCGTCGACGGTCGTGAAGACGAGCGCGATCTCGCCGTTCTTGATCATGTCGACGATGTGCGGACGGCCGTCCTTCACCTTGTTGACGACCTTGACTGGCACGCCGGCCGCTTCGATCGCGGCAGCCGTGCCCTTGGTCGCGACGATCGGGTAGCCGAGCTCGTGCAGCATGCGCGCGACTTCGACTGCCTTCGGTTTGTCGGCGTCCATCACGGTCAGCAGCACCGTGCCCGATTCGGGCAGACGCGAACCCGCCGCGAGCTGTGACTTGAACAGAGCCTCGCCGAACGTCTGGCCGACGCCCATCACTTCGCCGGTCGAACGCATTTCAGGTCCGAGCACCGGGTCGACCGCCGGGAACTTGACGAACGGGAACACCGCTTCCTTCACGCTGAAGTACGGCGGCTCGACTTCCTTCGTCACGCCTTGCGCGGCAAGCTTCTGGCCGACCATCGCGCGCGCTGCGATCTTCGCGAGCGGCAGGCTGGTCGCCTTCGACACGTACGGCACCGTGCGCGACGCGCGCGGGTTCACTTCGAGCACGTAGATGATGTCGTCCTTCGAGCCGTCAGCCTGCGGTACCTGCTGGATCGCGAACTGCACGTTCATCAGGCCGACCACGTTCAGCGCCGTCGCCATCGCAGCGGTCTGGCGCTTCAGTTCGGCGATGGTCGCCCTCGATAGCGAATACGGCGGCAGCGAGCAGGCCGAGTCGCCCGAGTGCACGCCCGCCTGTTCGATGTGCTCCATCACGCCGCCAATGAACACGGCATCGCCATCGGAAATGCAATCCACGTCGCATTCGATCGCGTCGTTCAGGAAGCGGTCGAGCAGCACCGGCGAGTCGTTCGACACCTTCACCGCCTCGCGCATATAGCGCTCGAGATCTCGCGGCTCGTGGACGATTTCCATCGCGCGGCCGCCCAGCACGTACGACGGACGCACGACGAGCGGATAGCCGATTTCGTCGGCGAGCTTCAGTGCTTCGTCTTCGGCGCGCGCGGTGCGGTTCGGCGGCTGGCGCAGACCGAGGTCCTGCAGCAGCTTCTGGAAGCGCTCGCGGTCTTCGGCCGCGTCGATCATGTCCGGCGACGTACCGATGATCGGCACACCGTTCGCCTCGAGGTCGAGCGCGAGCTTCAGCGGCGTCTGGCCGCCGTACTGCACGATCACGCCGACGGGCTTTTCCTTGTCGACGATTTCGAGCACGTCTTCGAGCGTCAGCGATTCGAAGTACAGACGGTCGGAGGTGTCGTAGTCGGTCGACACGGTTTCGGGGTTGCAGTTGACCATGATCGTTTCATAGCCGTCCTCGCGCATCGCGAGCGCGGCATGCACGCAGCAGTAGTCGAACTCGATACCCTGGCCGATCCGGTTCGGGCCGCCGCCCAGCACCATGATCTTCCTGTTGCTGGTCGGATTCGCTTCGCACTCTTCCTCGTACGTCGAGTACATGTACGCGGTCCTGGTTGCGAACTCGGCCGCGCAGGTGTCGACGCGCTTATACACCGGACGCACGTTCAACTCGATACGACGCGCGCGCACGTCCGCCGGCTTCGCGCCGAGCAGCTTGGCCAGACGACGATCCGAGAAGCCGCTCTGTTTCAGATACTTCAGCTCCTCCTTCGTCAGGCTCGCCAGCGCGCGGCCTGCCAGCGCCTTTTCCTTCAGCACGATCTGTTCGATCTGCGCGAGGAACCACGGGTCGATCGCGGTTTCCTCGAAGATCTCTTGCGCGCTCATGCCCACACGGAACGCGTCGCCAACATACCAGATGCGATCCGGACCAGCTTCGCCGATCTCGCGGATGATCTCATCGCGATTGGCGGTCTTTTCATCGAGACCGTCGACGCCGACTTCGAGGCCGCGCAGCGCCTTCTGGAACGACTCCTGGAACGTGCGGCCAATCGCCATCACTTCGCCGACCGACTTCATCTGCGTGGTCAGGCGCGAATCGGCTTCACGGAATTTCTCGAACGCGAAACGCGGGATCTTCGTGACGACGTAGTCGATCGTCGGTTCGAACGAGGCCGGGGTCTGGCCGCCGGTAATTTCGTTCTTGAGTTCATCCAGCGTGTAGCCAACCGCCAGCTTCGCCGCCACCTTCGCGATCGGGAAGCCGGTTGCCTTCGACGCCAGCGCCGACGAACGCGACACGCGCGGGTTCATTTCGATCACGATCATCCGGCCGTCTTCCGGATTGATCGAGAACTGCACGTTCGAGCCGCCGGTGTCGACGCCGATCTCGCGCAGCACCGCGAGCGACGCGTTACGCAGAATCTGGTATTCCTTGTCGGTCAGGGTCTGCGCCGGCGCGACGGTGATCGAGTCGCCGGTATGGATGCCCATCGGGTCGAGGTTTTCGATCGAGCAGACGATGATGCAGTTATCCGCCTTGTCGCGGACCACTTCCATCTCGTACTCTTTCCAGCCGAGCAGCGACTCTTCGATCAGCAGTTCGCGCGTCGGCGACAGGTCGAGCCCACGTTTGCAGATCTCTTCGAACTCGTCGCGGTTGTACGCGATGCCGCCGCCCGAGCCGCCCAGCGTGAACGACGGACGGATCACGACCGGATAGCCGCCGCTGCCAGTTTCCGCGGCGATCTTCGCCTGCACCTGCAGCGCTTCTTTCATCGAATGCGCGGTGCCCGACTTGGCCGAACCGAGGCCGATCTTGGTCATCGCGTCCTTGAACTTCTGGCGGTCTTCCGCCTTGTCGATCGCTTCCGGCGATGCGCCGATCAGCTCGACCTCGTACTTCGCCAGCACGCCGTGCGCGTGCAGGTCGAGCGCGCAGTTCAGCGCGGTCTGGCCGCCCATCGTCGGCAGGATCGCGTCCGGGCGCTCCTTCGCGATGATGCGTTCGACCACTTCCCACGTGATCGGCTCGATATAGGTCACGTCGGCCGTGTTCGGGTCGGTCATGATCGTCGCCGGATTGCTGTTGACGAGAATGACCTTGTAGCCTTCCTCACGCAGCGCCTTGCATGCCTGCGCGCCCGAATAATCGAACTCGCACGCCTGACCGATGATGATCGGACCCGCGCCGATGATGAGGATGCTCTTGATGTCTGTCCGCTTGGGCATAACGCTCTCGCTAATGTATTCCTGAATTCTTTCCGTCGGCGCGCGCCGTTTTCACGTTGCGCGCGCTGTTTCGCGGCATGCCCGCCGCGTAGCGCCGCGGGCTGCGGCGGCCGCCGCGAGCCGTTTCCGGCTGGCCCCTGCGGCCGGCCTGTACTACTTCAAGCCGCTGCGCTCTTGCCGTTCTTGTGCGCGTCCATCAACGCGGTGAAGCGGTCGAACAGGTACGCGATGTCGTTCGGACCGGGCGATGCTTCCGGGTGGCCCTGGAAGCAGAACGCCGGCTTGTCGGTCAGCGCGAAGCCCTGCAGCGTGCCGTCGAACAGCGACACGTGGGTCACGCGCGCGTTGGCGGGCAGCGTGTCGGCATCGACCGCGAAACCATGGTTCTGCGACGTGATCACCACGCGGCCGTCTTCGAGATCCTTGACCGGATGGTTCGCGCCGTGATGGCCGGTCTTCATCTTCATCGTCTTCGCGCCGACCGCGAGGCCCATGATCTGGTGGCCCAGGCAGATGCCGAAGGTCGGAATGCCGCGCTCGATGAACTCCCTGGTCGCCGCGATCGCGTAGTCGCACGGCTCAGGGTCGCCCGGGCCGTTCGACAGGAACACGCCGTCGGGGTTGAGCTCAAGCGCGTCAGCGGCGCTCGCTTGCGCCGGCAGCACGGTGACATGGCAGCCGCGCTCGGCCAGCATGCGCAGGATGTTCTGCTTGACGCCGTAGTCGAATGCGACCACGCGGTACGTCGGCGCTTTCTGCTCGCCGTAGCCCGTGCCCAGACGCCATTCGGTTTTGGTCCACTCGTAGGTTTCCTGGGTCGACACGACCTTCGCGAGGTCCATGCCGGCGAGACCCGGGAACGAGCGCGCGAGTTCGATGGCCTTCGCTTCGTCGTCCGAGCCAGCGAGGATCGCGCCGTTTTGCGCGCCCTTGTCGCGCAGGAGGCGGGTCAGCTTGCGAGTGTCGATGCCGGCGATGGCGACCACGCCTTCGTCCTGCAGATATTGCGGGAGCGTGCCCTCCATGCGGAAGTTCGAAGCGAGAACCGGCAGATCACGGATGATCAGGCCGGCGGCATGGACTTTCGTCGCTTCGACGTCTTCGGCGTTCACGCCGACGTTGCCGATATGCGGGTACGTGAGGGTCACGATCTGGCGCGCGTAGCTCGGGTCAGTCAGGATTTCCTGATAGCCGGTGATGGCAGTGTTGAACACGACTTCACCGATGGTATGCCCAGGGGCGCCGATCGAATAACCACGAAAGACCGTGCCGTCGGCGAGCGCGAGTAGAGCGGGAGAAAATGACGGCAACACGGGAGACTCCTTGGGGGAACACCCTGTTGCCACCTGTCTATCCAATTGCAAGCCGCAGCGAAACACATCGTGGATGCGCGCGCAGACTCGCTCGCGAGCTGCCGGTGACGCTGCAAGGGGCGCGATGGGTCCATTGTGTGGACGACTCGGCTGGGTGTGGAGCCCTTCTTGCTACGCCAATGGCGCGCGGCGGATGAACGGTATGGGGGAGGTAGGCGCTAGGGTGCGGGTGGATAAGCTCAAACCTTCAAATTATAGCCTGAATGCACTGTTCCCTCCAAATGGGAGATAGGACGAGGCGTTGAGGCGACGTGCCTGGGCGGATCTTCAAAGCCTTGCCGGGCCGCGTCGCCAGGTATTTGCCACGCCTGTCCATGCGGTTCTGTCGAGACACCACTATTGACGGGGACCGAACCGCCGCGGCGGCCCCTCCGGGTCCGACGCAAGGCCTGGCGCGGCCGTTCAGGCCTCCTGTTCCGCGCGCATCTCGCCCGAACGGGCAAGCTGCCGACCCGGCAACACGTACCAGATCGCACTCAGCACCTGCAGCACGACGAGGATTTTCCACGCGCTCAGATGCGCGAGCGCCGGGTAATGCCCGCCGCTCGCCGGCCAGTGCGACAGCACCGCGCCAACGCCGATCTGGAAACCGAAGATCAGCAGAAAAATAATTAGCGTCAGCGTCGTGTTGACGCGGCCGATCATCTGCGGCGGGAAATGCCGCGCCATCACCGCGTAGCTCAGAATCCCGGTGCCGCCGAAGATGCCGTAGGCGGCCCACAACAGGCTCGCCGGCAACGGCGCGTTAAACATGATGAGCATCTGCGTCAGCACATATAGCGCCATGCCGATGCCGCAGAACGCGTACAGCGAGAGGCCGCGCCGCTCGAGACTACGCGCCGCCGCGCCGAAACCGACGCAGCCGGCCATCATCGCGAAGCCGAGAATCGACACGAGCGCCGCCGCCTGGTGCGGCTCGAAGCCTTGTACGTCGCGCAGCCATGCTCCGACCCACAACGACTGCATCGCGTAGAAGACGCCTTGCGTAACGACCGAGAACGACGCGATTTTCCAGAATGCCGCGCTGCGCAGGATGTGCCACGTACCCTTGAACTGCGCGACGATGCTCGCCTGGCGATGCGTTTCGCGCGCGTCCGGAGCGAGCGTCCATTGCGCGAGCGCAACCGCTACCGTCAGCACACCGAGTCCGACGCAAACCGGGCGCCAGCTGGAAAAACCGAGCACCCACGTGAGCGGCGAACCGACCATCACGCCGCCGAAACCGCCGATCGCCATTACAAGCCCGTTCATCAATGGCAAACGCGCCACCGGAAAATGCTGCGCGAGCGCCTTGAACGCGGCGCCGAGACACACCGACACGCCAACGCCGATCAGCAGCCGCCCGACCATCATCATGCCGAGACTGTGCGCGGCGCCGAATACCCAGATGCCGAGCGCGGCAAAAAGCAGCGTGACGGACGTCACGCGACGCGCGCCGAAGTGATCGAGCAGCACGCCAGCGGGGATCTGCGCGCCCGCGAAACCGAGGAAATACAGACTCGTCAGCACACCCAGATCGGCGGCTGACAGACCGAGATCGCGCGTGATGAACGGCGCGAAACCAAGATTGACGCCGCGAAACACGTAAGAGACGAAGTAGCCGGCGGAAAAAAGCAGAAAGACGCGCAGTTGGGTCGACGACATAAATCAGGAAGTAAACCTGGAAATGACCTCAAGAACCTCTCCCGAGGTTCGGACGGATCAGGACGGACCGGCACCCCGCGGCCAACGCGGCCGAAGCACGAACAATAAAGTAAATACCGCAAACGCGCAGGAATCGTCCGCGCAATGAAAAACGCCGTCACCCTGAGGTGACGGCGTTGGATGAACACGGTACGTGATCGGAGCGCAATCCATGCGCTGCCCCCGCAACGCATGTGGTCACTACCGTGAGAGCCGCTATTGGTCTATTTACCCTTCTTCTTCGCGTTGGCCACGGTCTTCGGGCGGCTCTCAGCCGCGGCCTTCGACGCCTTGCCGGGCTCCGAGGCCGAGACCTTCTCGACCTTGCCCTTGCTGGCAACGGGCGCCGCCGGCTTGGTACCCTTGCCGCCCGGCTCGGAGATCTTGACGATGGCGGAGTGGCCGCGCCCTTTCTTCTTATCGTAGCGCGATTCACCGTGTGTGTCTGCGACGTGGACGCCAATCTTCTGCACACTGCCGCCTTGCACATCGGCGGCGATCTTTTCCGGACCCGGCTCGCTGGGTACCGGCTTGCCGACCGGCACGTGCAGCACGATCACCTGGCCGCGCGAAACCTGATCGCGATGCGTCCTGTTCCACGCCTTCAGCTGACCGACCGACACGCCGTAGCGCACCGCGATGGCCGCCATCGACTGATTGCGACGCACGCGGATCAGCATCTTGCGCGTGTCGGGTACGTCGGGTTCCATCGCGAGCACCGCGCTTTCGGCGACGTCGGCGCTGATGTCCTCGTCGTCGTCCGAGCCGCGCGGCACGACGATCGTCGAGCCCGGCTTCAGGCGCATACCGACCGGAATCTTGTTCACTTCCATCAGCGTGTCGGGGTCGACGCCGATCTTCTGTGCGATCGCCGCGGGCGTCGCGCGTGCGTCGACCGTGTAGGTGGTCCAGGACGACAGCGAGCCCGAGTACGTTTTCAGATTGCGCTCGAACGCGGACGCGTTGTCGAAAGGCAACAGAATCTGCGGCTGCGTCGCGCCGAGAATCACCGGCTTCCTGAACGATGGGTTCAGCGAACGGAACTCGTCCGTCGACATGTTGGCGAGCCGCGCGGCGACGTCGACGTCGATGTCGTGCGAGGTCGTGACCGTCACGAAGTACGGGTGGTTCGGAATAGACGGCAGGGTGAGCCCGTACATCTGCGGGTTCATCACGAGGTTCTTGACCGCTTGCAGCTTCGGCACGTAGTTGCGCGTTTCGTTCGGCAGACGCAGGCTCATGTAGTCGGTCGGCAGACCCGCCGCCTCGTTGCGCGCGATCGCGCGCTGCACGTTGCCCTCGCCCCAGTTATACGCAGCGAGCGCGAGTTGCCAGTCGCCGAACATGTCGTGCAGGTTCGACAGGTAGTCGAGCGCGGCACTGGTCGACGCAAGCACGTCGCGGCGCTCGTCCTGCCACATGTTCTGCTTCAGGTTGTAGGTCCGGCCCGTGCCCGGCATGAACTGCCACATACCCGCAGCCTTGGCGACCGACAAAGCCTGCGGGCTATATGCAGACTCGATGAACGGCAAGAGCGCGAGCTCGGTCGGCATATGGCGCGACTCAAGTTCCTCGACGATGTGATACAGGTATTTCTGCGAGCGCTCGGTCATGCGCTGCACGTAATCGGGACGCTGCAGATACCAGTTCAGCTGCATGTCGACGAGGTCGCTCTGCAGGTCCGGCATCTGGAAGCCACGGCGAATGCGGCCCCACAGATCGGCGTCCTGGCTCGTCAACTGATTGACGGAGCTCTGGTCGACGTTGATGGTTTCTTTAGCGGTGGCGTTCTTGCGAAGGGCGTCGGCTACGGCCTGCTGGCTGGCGGGGTTAGTGGCGGTATTCGTCGTCGGTCCCTGACTCGCGCACGCGGCGAGTGTCAGGACCAATAACGCACTTAAGATAAATCGCATGAACGTCTCGGTTTCCACAAGGGCTGGAATTTGCAGCCGATAGTACGAAACGTCAACGTTTCCGTCAATTGGAAAATCAAGAAAAAAATCAACCAAATCTGGGGCTTGGCGAATTTTTCCGATTCATCGCGTGAAGAACCGCCGAATGCGCTCCGGATCAACGGAAGCGGTTCTTCCATTCGCGCATCAATGTGAAGGCCTTCAGCCGGTCAGACACCGTTTCCTGCAATCGTGCTTCGAGGTTCGACTGGATCGCCGGCTCGCCTGCGCGCAGGAACGGATTGACCGCGAGCTCGTGCGCGATCGTGGTCGGCAGCGTCGGCTGGTGGCGGGCGCGCAACTCGTTCGCCTTGTCGCGCCACGCCTGCAGTTCGGCATTGTGCGGCTCGCAAGCGAGCGCGAAGCGAATGTTCGACAGCGTGTATTCGTGTGCGCAATGCACTTCGGTTGCGCCGGGCAGCGCGGCGAGCGCATCGAGCGAATTCAGCATCTGCTGCGGCGTGCCTTCGAAAAGGCGCCCGCAACCGCACGCGAACAGTGTGTCGCCGCAAAACACGTGCGGCGTGCCGCGCGTATCGGCCGCCTGGAAATAGGCGATGTGTCCGCTCGTGTGACCGGGCACGTCGAGCACGCTGAATTCAAGTGCGGGTGCAGCGATCGTCACGTGATCGCCACTTTTGAGACGATGTGTCAGGTGCGCGATCGCTTCGCCGGCGGGGCCGTAGACCGGCACGTCCTGGCCGTTCAGCAGATCGGCCACCCCGCCGACGTGGTCTTGATGGTGGTGCGTGAGTAAAATAGCGCTCAGCCGCCAGCCTCGTTGGGCCAGACAGGCGCGCACAGGGGCGGCTTCGCCCGGATCGACGACGACCGCGTGGTGTCCGTCGGCAATGACCCAGATGTAATTGTCTTCAAACGCCGGGACCGGTACGTACTCGAGCGCATTCATAGGCGACGCATTTTTAATATGACTGACCGAGCGATTATAGACTGGCCCGCCTGGACCGATTCGCCGCCAGGCCGCTACGTGCTCGACTGGGAGCAAACCCAGCTCGATCGCGTGGTGTCGGACGTGTTCGGCTATCATGCGCTGCAACTCGGCCTGCCGCAGCTCGACGCGCTACGCGAGAACCGCATGCCGTGCCGCGGCCTCGTGCTCGACGCGGCGAGCGGCGCGAGCGCGCCGTACACGTATCCGCGCTGGGCACGTCGTGGCAGCGTGAGCGGCATCGGCAGCGCGGGCAACGCTGGCGACGACAACCCCGCGAACGCCGCGCGAGGCGCCCCTGGTCTGCACGCGCCGGCCGGGCGCAGCGCGGTCTGGTGCGACCTGCTCGATCTGCCGTTCGAGGCGCAAAGCGTCGACCTGCTCGTGATGCCGCATACGCTCGAATTCACCAGCGACCCGCACCGGCTGTTGCGCGAAGCCGAACGCGTGCTGGTGCCCGAAGGCCAACTGATCATCCTCGGCTTCAACTCGTTGTCGCTGTGGGGAGTACGGCAGTCGATCGGCAAGATGACAGGCCGCCCGTTCGTGCCCTCCGCCGTCGATCTGATCGCGTTCACGCGCCTGAAGGACTGGATCAAGCTGCTCGGCTTCGACCTTGAACGCGGGCGCTTCGGCTGCTATCGTCCGCCGCTCGCGAGCGATCAATGGCTCGCGCGTTACGGCTTCATGGAAGCCGCCGGCGACCGCTGGTGGCCGATTTTCGGCGCCACCTACATGATCAAGGCGATCAAGCGCGTGCGCGGCATGCATCTCGTCGGGCCGCTCAAAGTGAAAAAGCCCGTGCTCGCGGCAGGCCTCGCGCCCGCCGCCACCCCGAACACACGAAACCACACCGAATGACTCCAGATCACATCGACATCTATACCGACGGCGCCTGCAAGGGCAATCCCGGCCCTGGCGGCTGGGGCGCGTTGCTGCGCTTCGGCAGCCAGGAAAAAGAACTGTTCGGCGGCGAGGCCAACACGACCAACAATCGCATGGAGCTGATGGGCGTGATTTCCGCGCTCGAGGCGTTGAAGCGCCCGTGCAAGGCGATCGTGCACACCGACTCGCAGTACGTACAGAAAGGCATCAGCGAGTGGATTCACGGCTGGAAGAAGAAAGGCTGGGTCACCGCGGCGAAACAGCCGGTCAAGAACGCCGATCTGTGGAAGCGGCTCGATGCGCTCGTCGCGCAACACGAGATTGAATGGCGCTGGGTGCGCGGCCACAATGGCCACCCGGAAAACGAGCGCGCCGATCAGTTGGCCAATCGCGGCGTGGCATCGCTCGCCGAGATGTAAAGAGCGTGCGCGCATCGGCAACACCGCGCGCCGCCCTCCCCGCTTTTTTTCCGGAATTTTTTCGAAGCAGGCTAATCCGACATGCGTCAACTGATCCTCGATACCGAAACTACCGGCCTGAACGCCCGCGGCGGCGACCGGATTCTCGAACTCGGTTGCGTCGAGCTCGTGAACCGCCGGCTGACCGGCAACAACCTGCACTTCTATATCAACCCCGGGCGCGACAGCGATCCGGGCGCGCTCGCGGTGCACGGCCTTACCACGGAATTTTTGAGCGATAAGCCGAAGTTCGCCGAGATCATCGACCAGTTCCGCGATTTCATCCAGGACGCGGACCTGATCATCCACAACGCGCCATTCGACATCGGCTTTCTCGACGCCGAGTTCGCGCTGCTCGGTCTGCCGCCAGTGAGCATGCACTGCGGCGAGATCATCGACACGCTCGCGCAAGCCAAGCAGATGTTCCCCGGCAAGCGCAATTCGCTCGATGCGCTGTGCGACCGCTTCGGCATCAGCAATGCGCACCGTACGCTGCACGGCGCGCTGCTCGACTCGGAACTGCTCGCCGAGGTCTATCTGGCGATGACGCGCGGTCAGGAAAGCCTCGTCATCGACATGCTCGGCGAAGCGCAGGCCGGCGGCGATACGCACGCGCCGCGTGTCGCACTCGACTCGCTCGAACTGGTCGTGATCGCTGCGAGCGACGACGAAAGCACCGCGCACGAAGCCGTACTCGACGATCTCGACAAAGCGCTCAAAGGCGCAAGCGTATGGCGTCTTGAACCCGCGCCGGCAACTGATGAGCAAACTGCTTAAAAAAGACTAGACGAACCCTAAATTCCCTGACATAATTTCGATCTCTTCGGGTGGTTAGCTCAGCGGTAGAGCACTGCCTTCACACGGCAGGGGTCACTGGTTCGATCCCAGTACTACCCACCAGATTCTTGGTGTGTCGATCACCGAAGACAAAAGGGCTTACGCAGCAATGCGTAAGCCCTTTTTCTATTTGCCGGCAAATACGTCGCATGCGCCATACGAGATATCGTTGGCTATAGAACCACGTCGTTCCGTAGGTTGGCGAGCGCCCCGCACTATTGCTATATTCGGCAAACGGGCATTCGCCCGGTCCGGCTCCGTCCGGTTTCTCCATCTTGAACCATCTCAGGGAGGCGCCCCATGTTTGCAGTGCATCGCGCGCTCCCCAGCATGGTTCCACGACCGCCGGCCCGTCCGCCGCGACCGATGCGACCTTGAAGCCGCAGCGTTGTCGCTGATGCGCCGCCGCCTCGGCAGGCGCACCGCGTTCATTCCAGACAGTCCGTTGTTCCGTTGCCGTTGTTTGCCGTCATATTTTTTCGCGCGTTCCCGCGCGGATTCCGGCATCCGCTGGCTGTCTACCCCTTTTTCGCTTCTGACTGGAATCTCGGCGCGCTCGTGCTTCGCCGGGCCCTAAGCAAATGGCCAACAGAAAACTCGACTTTCGCGGACAAGCCTTCAAGGATGTCCTCGGCTTCACCTTCCGTCACTGGGCGCAACAGCCGGGGCGCATCGTCGTGATCGCGGCGCTCGCGCTGTTCACGGCGGGCGCGGACATCCTGACGCCGGTCTTCGCCGGACGTCTCGTCGACGCGATCGCGGCCGGTCCGGCGTCGTCGGCGCCCATCTGGCATCACGCGCTTGCGGCCTTCGGCGCGCTCGCCGCGCTCGGCCTCACCGCGACACTGCTGCGCCAGGGCGTGTACTTCAACATCATCCGCTTCACGCTGAAGATGATGAGCGAGATCGCCGCGCGCGCGTTTCATCGCGTGCAGCGCTTTTCGACCGACTGGCACGCGAACAGCTTCGCCGGCTCGACCGTGCGCAAGATCACGCGCGGCATGTGGGCGCTCGACCTGCTGAATGACACGCTGCTGATCGCGCTGCTGCCATCGCTGGTGATGCTGATCGGCGCGACCCTGCTGCTCGGCTCGCGCTGGCCCATGATGGGCAACGTCGTCGGCATCGGCTCGCTGCTGTACATCGGCGTGACCGTGACGGTGTCGCTGGGCTTCGTCGCGCCGTCCGCGCGTCTCGCGAACGCGTGGGACACACGCATGGGCGGTGCGCTCGCCGATGCGGTCAGCTGCAACGGCGTCGTCAAGGCATTCGGCGCGGAAGCGCGCGAGGAAGCGCGCCTCGCGCACGTGATCGGCAAATGGCGGCAACGCACACGCCGCACGTGGGTGCGCGGCACGCTCAACGGCGGCCTCCAGGGCGGCATGCTGGCCGCGATCCAGGCGGCGATTCTCGGCGTGGCGCTACTGCTGTGGGCACGCGGCGAAGCGAGCGTCGGCGACATCACGTTCGCGCTGACGATGTTCTTCATGCTGCAAGGCTATCTGCGTGACATCGGCATGCACATCCGTAACCTGCAGCGCTCGGTCAACGACATGGAGGAACTGGTGTCGCTCGAGAGTCAGCCGCTCGGCGTCGAGGATCGTCCCGGCGCCGGCGCCATCGCGATCCGCGACGGCGAGATCCGCTTCGAGCAGGTGTCGTTTCACTATGGCGCGCACAGCCGGCCGCTCTACGACGACTTTTCCATCCGCATCGCGGCGGGCGAGCGCGTCGGGCTGGTCGGTCATTCCGGCTCGGGCAAGACGACCTTCATCAAGCTGATCCAGCGCCTTCACGACATTTCGGGCGGGCGGATCACGATCGACGGCCAGGACATCGCGCAGGTCCAGCAAGCGTCGCTGCGAAGCCAGATCGCGATCGTCCAGCAGGAGCCGGTACTGTTTCACCGCTCGCTTGCCGAGAACATCGCGTATGGACGGCCCGGCGCGAGCCGCGCCGACATCGAGCGGGCCGCGCGGCTCGCGAGCGCGCACGACTTCATCGCCGCGCTGCCGAACGGCTACGACACGCTGGTCGGCGAACGCGGCATCAAGCTATCGGGCGGCGAGCGTCAACGCGTCGCGATCGCGCGGGCTTTTCTCGCCGACGCGCCGATCCTGATTCTCGACGAAGCCACGTCGAGCCTCGACAGCGAAAGCGAAGTGCTGATCCAGCGCGCGATGGAGCGGCTGATGCAGGGGCGCACGACGCTGGTGGTCGCGCATCGGCTGTCGACGGTGCGCGCGCTCGACCGGCTCCTCGTGCTCGACAAGGGCAAGGTGATCGAGGAAGGCAGCCACGACGCGCTGATCAAACGCGACAACGGCTTGTACCGTCGCTTGTTCGAGCGTCAGGCGCTGGAGCTGATCAAGGGTCTCGGCGAGCCGGAGCTCGTGCGCGAGTCGGCAAAGGTCAAAGCCGACCGGGTCGACGATTCTGGCTTGTTGGTCGGCTAGCGCGACGCAGGCATGCACCAGGCTTCGCGGCAAACGATGCCACGCCTGGCGCCACCAGCCCCTGGCAATAGAAGGCCCGCCGCGCTACACCGCGCCGGCGGGCAACCCGATGCCGCGCGCCATTCCGGTCGCGGCAAACACCATCAGAACCAGCAGCACGGTCTGGATCACGCTGAAATGCGCGTAAGATCGCGCCTTCTTCAGATTCGGCGCCGCGCCGCTGCGGATCGACGCGCGCCAGCGCATCAGGCCGAGCATCGTGGGCACTTCGAGGATCAGGATCAGCACCAGCAACGTCATCTTCACGTGAAAGAGCGGCTGGTGCAGGTAGTAGTCGGCGCCCTTCTCATAGCTACCGAACATGCGCATCAGGCCGGTCACGATCAGCACCAGCGCGGCGATGCCCCAGCGTGAATCGGCGCGGAACACCGAACGCAACGCGGCGGGCACCGACGCGCGACGCAGCGACCACGTGCGTCTGAGAATCGACGCGAGCGCAAAACCATAAGCGAGCAGATGAAGGGCGGCAAGCAACCAGCGAACCAGCATGGCGACTCCTGCGAAAGACGCAATATGATCGATGAGTGTCCCACTCGCCCGCCTGCAGGCCGGGCGCCTTGATTGCATTATCGACGAAGCTTCGCTTCGGGATGCGTGCATCGGCCACGCGATGTGACCGATAGCACAAAACATGCAGCGTCAGACCTGGCGCAGCGTGGTGTCGAGCGCGCGAGCGGCGACGCGATCGCCTTCGGTCGTCAGCGCGGCGCGGAAAACGGTCTGCCGGTTATGACCCGCGGCGGCCGGCGAATCCCACAGCAACTCGACCTTCGGACGTACGCCGAACGCGCTGCGCGCAAGCGACGGCGCCGCGACCGACCCTATCGGCGCCGCTGACGCGCCGGCCTTGCCCGGCGCGCCGAACGCGACCGCGGGCGCCGGCGTCGCGCGCGCATTGGAACCGCTCGCCCAGCGCACCGACAATTCGCGCGCATCGTATTGCCCCACCTTGCGCCGCTCGGCCCACACGACGACGGTGCGGGTCAGCGGATCGAGCGACACCGCATAGCGGCCGATCGCAAAGCGCCGCGCCGCCACATTGGTGCGCCACAACGGCAGCGGCCGGCAGATCCACAAGACGACCGCATATAGCACCGGCGCCGCGACGAGCCAACCGTTGCTGGCCGCGACCGCCTGCATCGCGCGACGCCAGCCTGCGCTCGCGACGAACGCGCCGACCGACCACACCGCAAACAGAAACCCGAGGAACGCGAACAGGCGCAGCGCCTGACGCAGCCATTGCGGCAACGGATGGAACGGACGCTCCGCGACGGCGCGCGCGCCCGGCAGGAAGATCAGCAGGAACAGAAAAACGAGGTTGATACATGCCCACGGTGAAGACGCCATCGCGGTCAGCGCGGTGGTCAGCTTCATCTCGGACATCGAGAAAAACCAGCGGGCGGCGAGCACGAGACCGATGGCGCGCAACGTAAAAATCGTTCCGGCGCCGGGCGCGGCGTTCGCGCGCGTCTCTTTCGTTCTCGCCAAGGCATCCTCCTGTCGTCGGCGGCACCGCAGCCCAATTTGCGGCACGGCAATTATAGGGATATTACCGAGACTGGCTCGTTCGCGCCGCGCGGAAACCCGTATTTTCAGTGGTGCACCGACGAAAAACGCAGCGCGCATGCAACAACGCCCCGCCGGCGACGTGCCGGCGGGGCGTTCAGAGCAACGAAGGAAGCGTGCAACGAGTTGCTGCCAACAGCGTTTTATCTACCGCGAAACAACCGCGGCGAAATAATCGCCAATCAGCCCGCGTTGACTTCGCGCAGCACCGTGCGATGTTTGCGGCGCAGCAGCTCTTCATAGGTGGCGACGTAGTTCTGCGCCATCACCTTCGACGAGAAGCGCGCCTCGAACGCCTTGCGCACGCCAGCGCGGGGCAGCGTGTGCAGACGTTTGACGGCGGCGACCGCGCTGATTTCGTCCTCGACGACGAAACCCGACACGCCGTTTTCGATCACTTCCGGCACCGAACCGCGATTGAACGCGATCACCGGCGTGCCGCAAGCCATCGCCTCGATCATCACTAGACCGAAGGGCTCCGGCCAGTCGATCGGGAACACCAGTGCGTGCGCATTGCCGAGAAACTCGCGCTTTTCAGCTTCGCCGATTTCGCCGATGTACTCGACGTGCGACAACGACATCAGCGGCTTGATGACTTCTTCGTAGTAGGCACGGTCGGCCTTGTCGATCTTGGCGGCGACCTTGAGCTTCATGCCTGCCTGCCCGGCGATGCGAATCGCCCTGTCAAGCCCCTTCTCCGGCGAGACGCGGCCCAGGAATGCGAGGTAGCCGGGCTCGACGTTGGGAATCGGCTTGAGCACGTCTTCCGGCAAACCGTGATAGACGGTTTGCAGCCAGTGCGCCTGCGGCAGCGGAATGCGCTGGTTGTCCGAGATCGACACGACCGGCACGTCATTGAACGTGTTGAAGATCGGCTGCAGTTCAGGCAGATCGAGACGGCCGTGCAGCGTCGTGACGAACGGCACAGGCTGACGCGCGAACAGAGAGAACGGGTAGTAGTCGATGTGGAAATGCAGCACGTCGAATTCGTCCGCGCGGCGGCGCACTTCTTCGAGCAGCAGCATGTGCGGCGCCATCACGTCGCGGATCGTCGGGTCGAGGCGCAGGGCCTGCGGCCAGAAAGCTTCGAGCTTCGCCGAGGTTTGCGAATCACCGCTTGCAAACAGCGTGACGTCGTGGCCCTCCTCGACCAGCGCCTCGGTCAGATAGGACACCACGCGTTCCGTACCACCGTACAGCTTGGGAGGAACCGCCTCGTGCAGCGGAGCGATTTGAGCGATTCGCATATTGACGAACTCCTAGTAAAAAATCAGGCAAAAGTACTGCATTTGGAAAAAGCGACTCGCTTGCTCGCCAGGGCAGTCTGGCCGGAAATGCCGGCGCGGGCCTGATTCTTTTGAGAAATCCTGCGATGGATCGCTTGGTAACGAGCCCGGACAAGTGGATCAGCGACTGGGCATGTGCGAGTAAACGCGCACGTTGCACCGACGTTGACAAACTGTCAGAAAAATTGCCGGGCTAACGAGCATGCATTATCGATGCCTGGATTGTTGCAGCACCACAGCATTTCAAAGTCTTTACGTTGTTACAAACGCGAAACACTTTGCAAACCCTTGTTTTCAAAGACAGTTCTACAGTATGCACGAGGTTTCGGGAGGCGCGGCGGTACCGTGTCTGTGAGCTCTCGCCCATCAGCGTTGCCGGTAGGAATTGCAAAATTGCCGCAGCGCGGTCGAAGGCAATCTGTAATCATATCTCGAAATTTTCCGCAATCTGCCTGAATGGCCCGTCGGCTGGTGTGTCGGGACGACGCAGATCGCGGAGGTCCATCGCGAAATCAATCGCGTCAAAGCCCCGGATACACAGGGCGCAATCGCCTTTGCATGTTTACAATGCGAAGCATCGGCTTCACGCAGAGCCATGCTTGTCCGTGTGGTCCGCGCATTGCATGCACAACCCGCAACACATCGATCTCAGCTCAATTGGAACACTTGACCATCGCCCAGCGTAACGCCCAGAACGCCAAGCTCGCGAGCTATGCGCACCGGCCACTTGCGTTTCTCTTCCGCTTTATCCGCCGCCATCCGCTCGCGCATGCGATCGTGTTGTGCAGCGTGTTTGCGGCCGTGGGCTGTGCACTCGCTTCGCAGTACGCGATCAAACATCTGATCGACGTGCTCGGCGGCGGCAGGCATCATCCGGGACCGCTGTGGGGCGCGTTCGCGATCCTCGTCGGCCTGATCGCTGCCGACAACCTGTTGTGGCGGATCGGCGGCTGGTTCGCCGCGCACACGTTCGTCGCCGTGACGGGCGATTTGCGGCGCGACCTGTTTCAGTACCTGAGCGGCCACTCGCCGACCTACTACGCCGAAAAGCAGCCCGGCATGCTGGCAAGCCGGATCACCGCGACCTCGAACGCCGTCTACACCGCCGAAAACACCACCGCGTGGAACGTGCTGCCGCCGTGCATCGCGGTGCTCGGCGCGATCGTGATGATCATCGCGGTGAACCCGCTGATGGCCGCCGGCCTGATGCTGTGCTCGGCGATCCTGTCGGTCGTGCTGTACAAGCTCGCGGGCCGCGGTTCCGCGCGTCACCATAATTTCGCGACCAAGGCGGCATCGGTCGACGGCGAGCTTGTCGACGTGATCAGCAATATGGGGCTCGTGCGCGCGTTCGGCATGACGTTCCGCGAACAGCACCGCTTTGCTTCGACGGTCAAGTCGGAAATGGACGCGCGCCAGCAAAGCCTGCTGTACCTGGAAAAGCTGCGTCTGCTGCACGCCGTGGTCACCGCGCTGCTGTCGGCCGGCCTGCTAGGCTGGGCGCTATGGCTGTGGGACCAGGGCCGCGCGACCTCGGGCGACATCGTGCTCGTCAGCTCGCTCGGCTTCACGATCCTGCACGGCACGCGCGATCTCGCCGTCGCGCTCGTCGACGTCACGCAGCACGTCGCGCGACTCGCAGAGGCCGTGCGCACGCTGCTCGAACCGCACGGCATGCCCGATCGCGACGACGCGACCGAACTCGTGCCGCAGGGCGGCCGCGTCACGTTCGACGGCGTCACGTTCGCCTATCCGCGCCGCCGGCCGATTCTCGATCACTTCGACCTCGATATCGAACCGGGTCAGCGCGTCGGGCTGATCGGCAAGTCGGGCGCCGGCAAATCGACCGTGCTCGCGCTGTTGCAGCGCTTCTACGAGACCCAGGGTGGCGCGATCAAGATCGACGGCCAGGACATCGCGTCGATTACCCAGGACAGCCTGCGCCATGCGATCGCGCTGGTGCCCCAGGACATCTCGCTGTTCCATCGCACGGTGTACGAGAACATCGCGTACGGCCGCCCGGACGCGAGCCGCGAGGAAGTGCTCGCCGCCGCGCGCGAGGCGCGTTGCGTGGACTTTATCGAAGCGATGCCGGAAGGCTACGACACGATCGTGGGCGACCGCGGCGTGAAGCTGTCGGGCGGTCAGCGCCAGCGCATCGCAATCGCGCGCGCGATTCTGAAAAACGCGCCGATCCTGCTGCTCGACGAAGCCACGTCCGCGCTCGACAGCGCGTCCGAGGAAGCGATCCAGAAGGCGCTCGACCGCTTGATGGTCGGCCGCACCGTGATCGCGATCGCGCACCGTCTGTCGACGCTGAACAACTTCGACCGGATCATCGTGATGAGCGCCGGCAAGGTCATCGACGACGGCACGCCGGAAGAACTGCGCCAGCGTCCGGGCCTCTATCGCGACCTGCTCTCGAAGCAGTATGGGAAGGGCCAGACGCTGCATATCGGCGGCAAGAAGGTCGACGAACAGCACGTAGCCTGACGCACGCCTGGTCCACGCGCTGCGCATCGCTTGAAAAAAAGCCGCTCCCTGGAGCGGCTTTTTGCTGTCTGGCTCGCGGCCCGGCTTGGCTTAGCCGGTCACGCTCTCGCGCGCCGCCCTCTTGCGCGCGGCGCCCGCCGCACCCGTGGCCGCGTGCGCTTTCCCGCTTCTGGCGCGCTTCGCGCCCTCGACGCTCTGCAGATCGCGCATGAAGTTATCGCGCCACACCGACACGTTGTTCTCGCGCAGCTGCGCCATCATGTCGCGATAGCGCCCCTGGCGCTCGGCGAGCGGCATGTCGAGCGCCCGCGCGAGCGCTTCGGCCATGCCGTCGATATCGACCGGATTGACGATCAGCGCGCCGTCGAGCTCCTGCGCCGCGCCCGCGAAGCGCGACAGCACCAGCACGCCGGGATTCTCCGGATCCTGCGCCGACACGTATTCCTTCGCAACGAGGTTCATGCCGTCGCGCAACGGCGTCACATAGCCGACGTGCGCGGTACGGAACAGCGCCGCCAGCACCGAGCGCTCGTACTGCTTGTGGATGTATAGGATCGGCGTCCAGTCCAGCTCGGCGAAACGTCCGTTGATCCGTCCCGACTCGCCTTCGAGCTGTAGCCGGATGTCTTGATACGCGTGCAGGTCGGCGCGCGTCGGCGGGGCGATCTGCAGGAACGACACCTTGTTGCGCTGCGCGGCCGTATGCTCGAGCAGGCGCTCGAACGCGCGGAATCGCTCGACCAGCCCCTTCGAATAATCGAGCCGGTCGACACTCATGATCAGCTTGCGCGAATGCAGCGTCGCCTTCATCGTGCGCACCGGCTTGCCTCGTTCGCCCGCCTTCGCGAGCTCGGCGATCTCGTCCGGATAGACGCCGATCGGATACGCAGAGGCGCGCAACGTGCGGCCGAACGCATGCACACTCAGCGGTCCTTTCGCCGACGCGTCGATCGAGCCGCCCGCCTCGTTGATCACGTAGTCGCAGAACGCGCGCAGATCGGGACCGGTCTGGAAGCCGAGCAGGTCGAACGAACACAGCGCCTCGACGAGCTCGCGATGCGGCGGCACCGTCAACAGCACCTGCGCGGCCGGAAACGGAATGTGCAGAAAAAAACCGATGCGGTTCTTCACGCCTGCCGAGCGCAGCGCCTGAGCGAACGGAATCAGGTGATAGTCGTGCACCCAGATCACGTCGTCCTCGCGCAGGAGCGGCACGAGTTGCTGCGCGAGCCACGCGTTGACGCGGCAGTAGCCTTCGAAGTCGTGCCGGTCGTAATGCAGCAGGTCGGATCGATAGTGGAACGCGGGCCACAGCGTCGCGTTCGAGAAACCGCGGTAGTACTGGTCGTAATCGCGCCGCATCAGCGGGACGGTCGCGAAGGTCACCGGACCGCGCTCCTCGAGCTTGATCTGCGGCTGGCCGGAGCTCAGCACGTCGCCGCTCCAGCCGAACCACATGCCGCCGGTCTCCTTCAGCGCGTCGTACACGCCGACCGCCAGACCGCCCGCCGCCGGACCGCCCTCCGAAATAGGCGCCACCCGGTTCGAAACAATGATCAGTCGGCTCATGAAGCGCGATTCCCGATGCAGTATGTTGTTTTCGTTGAACGGGGCCGCCGGCGTCATGCGCCGCGCGCCGCCGCGACGATGGTTTCGAGCCAGTCGAGCAGTGACGACACCGATTCGACGCGCGTGTGCGCCATCGTTTCGCCCGCGCCGACCTTGATCGACAGACCGCCGCGCTCGTTGACGACCGCGAAGCCCTTCTCGTCGGTCAGATCGTCGCCGGCGAAGATCGGCGTGCGGCCGGTGAACGGCAGCTCGTCGAGGAACGCGCGCGTCGCGCGGCCCTTGTCGACGTCCTTCGGCTTGATCTCGTAGACCATCTTGCCGGGCTGCAGCACGTAAGAAGCGGGGTAATCGGCGACGAGCCGCTCGGTCGCCTCGCGCGCGACCGGCTCGCGGTCCGGCGCGTTGCGGTAGTGCAGCGCGAGCGCCGCGCCCTTGATCTCGAGCAGCATGCCCGGATGTTCGTTGACGACCTGCGCGAGCACCTGCTCCATGCGCAACAGGCGCTCGTCGTGAAAGCCGATGCGCTGCGTGTCGCCATTCGCATCGCGCCGCTCGGCGCCGTGCAGACCCGCGACCGGCAGATCGGGCATGCCGAGAAAACTGTCGATGCTGTCGATGCCGCGCCCCGACACCACCGCGACCGCGCCATTCGTCAGACTGCGCAGTTCGCGCAGCAGGTCGATCACGCGCGGCTGCACCAGCACGCCGTCCGGTGTGGGGGCGAGTTCGACGAGCGTGCCATCGAAGTCGAAGAAAAATGCCGTCTCGCTCGGAGACAGAACAGCCGGAAGTGCTTGCATCGCCTTGGTTCGCCTTTCAGCCATCTATGGCCGGAAAAGTGTGCGCATCTTACCGCGCATCCGTCAATTTTTCGAGAAAGTAAGCTGGGACTCAAGCCCGATGGGCGATCTATTCATCCGCCTCCATCGATTGCGTTCAAAAGCGCAACGATCGGGCTTCAACCGGCTTTCAGCAAGCTGCGTCAAATTGACCCGCAAATCGTGCGCCCGGCGCGCTGCGCGACGCTGGCGCCAATTTTGCGCTACAGTCGCTGCCACGCGGACCGTCGGCGTGATGGACATCGTTGCACGCTCTCGCTCAATCGCGTGCCGCGCGCGAATCTTGCGCGGCATGATCGGGCGACGGTGCGGCCTGCCTGCTCCATCGATTCGTGTTGCCTGCTCTTCAATCGAGTCATTGAACCCTGCTTTGTTCCCGATCCTGCCACCCCAGCGCCCGCGGCCGAACCTGTCCCGCTCACGACCCAAGCGACTCACGCACCGCTTGATGCACGGGTTGGCACGCCGGTTTGCGGCGGCAACTGCGCTGGGGACGCTGGTCGCGCTCGCCGCGCTGACCGGTTGCACACAGCGCGCCGAGCCGTGGCAGTTGACCAACGTGACCGGCCACCTGCCGGATCTGGACTTCACCTTGACCGACGACACCGGCCGTCCCGTCAACGCCGCGTCGTTCAGGGGTCGCACGTCGCTGGTTTACTTCGGCTACACGCATTGCCCGGACGTCTGTCCCGAAACGATGGGCCGTCTGATGCAGGTGCTCGGCAAGCTCGGTCCCGATGCGCAGAAAGTGCGCATTCTGTTCATCACCGTCGATCCCGCGCGCGACACGCCGCGGGCCTTGCACGACTATATCGGCGCGTTCGACGCACAGCACGCCGAAGGGCTGACCGGCACCGACTGGCAGATCGAGTCGCTGGCCAAGCGCTATCGTGTCGCTTATCAGATGGAAAAGCGCGACTCGAACGGCAACTACGAGGTCACGCACAGCTCCGCCGTCTATGTGTTCGACAGCCGGGGCCGCGCGCGCCTGCTCGCCACCGATCACGACACGCCCGATGCGATCGCGCAGGACCTGCGCCGCATCATCGATGACCAATCCTGATTCTTCTTTGATCCCACTCCATTCCATCATGACGATCAAGCTCAAACCAATCGCTTCCCTCGCCTGCGCGCTCGCGCTGTCACTCGGCGCCGCGTCGGCCGCGCAAGCGGCCGATGCTCACGCGATCAGCATCAAGGACGCGTGGGTGCGCTGGCTGCCGAACAACCTGCCCGCGGCCGGCTATGCGACGCTCGTCAACGCGAGCGACAAGCCGATCGACCTCGTCGATGTATCGAGCGACGACTACGGCGATGCGATGCTGCATCAAACCGTATCGAACGGTTCGACGCAGAAGATGGTGATGGTCGACAAGCTGTCGGTGCCCGCGCATGGCCAGGTCGCGATCGCGCCGGGCGGCTATCACGTGATGCTCGAGGACGCGAAGCACAAGGTCGCGCCGGGCGACACCGTGCGTCTGACGCTGAAGTTCTCCGACGGCGAAACAGTGAGCGCGCCGTTCGCGGTCAAGTCGCCGGGCCAGACCAGGTAAGCGGCACGACGAGCCGCCGCCACCGCACGCGCCATCGCCATGAACCTGCTCTACTGGCTCGATCCCTGGGAGTTTTCGCCGACCGTCGTGATCGCGTTGCTGATCCCCGCGATCCTGTTCGTGCGCGGCGCACGCAAGGCGCGGCTGTCGTTCGCGCGGCGTCTGTCATTCTGGTTCGGGCTGCTCGCGCTGTATGTCGTGCTGCATACGCGGCTCGATTATTTCTTCGAGCATGAATTCTTCATGCATCGCTTGCAGCATCTGGTGCTGCATCATCTCGGGCCGTTCTTCATTGCGCTGTCGTATCCGGGCGCGGCGTTGCGCGCGGGAATTCCGTTGCGCTGGCGACAGCGCTTCGTGCGGCCGGCGCTGCAAACACCGCTCGTGCGCACGGCGCTCGACGTCGTCATGCACCCGGTCGTCGCGCTCACGCTATTCGTCGGGCTGATCTATTTCTGGCTGCTGTCGCCGATCCATTTCGTCGCGATGCTCGACTGGCGGCTCTATCGCGTCATGAACTGGAGCATGGCGATCGACGGCCTGCTGTTCTGGTGGCTCGTACTCGATCCGCGTCCGGCGCCGCCCGCGCGTCTGTCTCCGGGCAAGCGCGTGCTCGTCGTGATCGCGGCGATTCCGCCGCAGATCGTTCTCGGCGCATTCATCTTTTTTACGACGCACGAGTTGTATCCGATCTACTCGATCTGCGGCCGCGCGTTCACGTGGCTGAGCCCGATGCGCGATCAGCAGATCGGCGGGCTCCTGCTATGGATTCCGGGTTCGATGATGAGCGTGGTCGGCGCGCTGATCGCGCTGCGTCACTGGATGCGGCTGTCGTCTCGCGGACGCCTGCGCGCCGAGCGGCATGCAAAAGCGGCGCGCGGGCTCACGCATGCGGCGTCGACGACCACGAACGTGCCCCGCTGACCCGTTCGCGTTCACAGCGCGCGCATCCACACATGCGGGATGCCGTCTTCGTCGTGAATCTCCGAGATCGGCATGAAGCCGAACGCACCGTAAAAACCTTGCAGATGCGCCTGCGCGTGCAGACGGATCGGCGTATCGGGCCACTGCGCACGGATTTGCGCGAGCGAGCGTTCGAGCATCGCATTGCCGAGACCGATGCCGCGAAACGGCGCGGTCGTCAACACCCTGCCGATGCGCACATCGGCATCCGCCGCATCGGGCAACAACACGCGCAGATAGCCGGCCAACGGCGGCAGCGCCGCACCGTCGCCGGTGCCATACGCAAGCAGATGCCAGGCTTCGACGTCGAACCCATCGATATCGCCATACACGCAGTTCTGTTCGACGACGAACACCGCGCTGCGGGCGGCCAGCATCTCATAGACTTCGACGCTCGTGAGGTTCCCGAACGGCTTCCAGCGCCATTCGAGCTGGGCGAGCCGCGCGGCGGCGGTGTGTTGCGGTTCAGTCATCGGTAGCTTTCAGGGTCAATGCGCGACAGCGCGGGCAACGATCCGCAATTATGCCGCGCGCCTCGTCATCGAGCATGCGCAGGCTTGGCATCCGGGCGGTCGACACGGCTGTCTTCAGTCGCGAAAGCCGCGCACGCGTTCAGAGCACCGCTTGCACGGGTCGCGCGAGACAGTCGGGGAGATTGCCGGGGCCGCATAGATGCAGCGCGCCGACGACCACCAGCGTGCGCTCGCGAACGTCCAGCAACTCGCTCAGCCGCGCGGCCCACGCGCGATTGCGCACGTCGAGAATCGCCTGACGGATGCCGGCCAGATTGAACATCGGCGCTTCGACGGCGATTTGCTGTATCGCGTGCAGATCGCCCTCCAGCCACGCCGCGTGCATCCGCTCGAGCGTGCGCTGCGGTTCGCCGCGGTCGGCCATCAGCATGTCGAGCGCCGCGGCAATGGCTTCGAGCGGAATCGATTCGAGCGCGACTGCGACGTCCCGCGCGGACTCGAGAAAGCGATACGGCTTCGCCTGCGCGAGCGCCGAGCGCAACATGCGCGGCTCGACACCCTCGACGACCTGCTGCAGCAGCGTCGGCGCGACGATCAGCGCGGCCCACGGACGCAGTGTTTCAAGCGGCGCGAGCAGGCCATCGGTCGGCCACAGCGCCTGCAGTTGCCTCCAGGCGACGCCGTCCGAACTCTTCACGAATAGCGCGTTGGGCCTGATCACGAATACGATCAACGGGCAATCGCTGTATAGCCCGCAGGCAAACTGGCAAGCAGGCGCTGCCTACATCAAGGTGGTGCGGCAAATGGTCGGAGACGAGTTGTACACCTACGACTGCATCTCACCGGCTACGACAGGCAGTAGTCCGACGCCCTGCTCGTCACGTTGCAAGGCGTTCGCGCATGGGTGGCCAACAGCGTGCTCGGGGGTAGCACGACCGACTATCGCGTGTATTACCAGAACAACGGCGGCATCTACGCGGGTTACATGATCAGGAGCGGCACAACGATGCAGATAGCACCGCTCGGAGGCGGTACGCCGCAAGAGCACTACTGCTTCCTGAACCCCGCTGCCGTGCAGTCAATCAAATCCGCGCTCAATTTCTGATCGATTCGGAGGAACGTCTGCGGCACACAGTCGGATCGACCGCTCCGCTCACCTTGATGACGACGATCGACAAGGCTGGCGAAGAGAGGAACAGAAAAAGAAAAGCCCCGACAAGTCGGGGCTTTCGCTTTACATCAAAGACTGGAGGCGCGAGCCGGAGTCGAACCGGCCTAAACGGCTTTGCAGGCCGCTGCATAACCGCTTTGCTATCGCGCCACAAGCGGACTGGAACCTGGACACGGGTTCGCAGATTTATCTGGTGATAATCAGAAGAACCGAAGCTCTGGAAGTTCAGAACGAGCGGCCTTCCAAACAAAAAGGGAAGCGCTGCTTCCCCTGATGTATGGAGCGGGAGACGAGGCTCGAACTCGCGACCTCAACCTTGGCAAGGTTGCGCTCTACCAACTGAGCTACTCCCGCATTGAACTGCTTCACCGCGCTGCCTTTTTTACTTCGCCAAACAACGCGATGCTTCGAATACTGGAGCGGGAAACGAGGCTCGAACTCGCGACCTCAACCTTGGCAAGGTTGCGCTCTACCAACTGAGCTATTCCCGCGTTGTGCTGCATTTACTGCGTCTCCGGTGTTTCGCGTTGCGCGCATCGGAGAAACGAGATTATGGAGAATCGACTGAAACGTGTCAACCCCTTTGCCCGTCTGTGTTAAAGAAAATATTTCTCTCGTAGTAGTGCGGGGTTCGAACACACTTTTGCGCCCCGTGCTCTTCTATTCACACCGTCACGCAATGCCGCCGCGCTCGCGAATCTGCGGCCACGCGAGCTTCATGTAGTACAGCATCGACCAGATCGTCAGGAACGCAGCCAGATAGATCAGCCACAGGCCCCACACGCGCGTGTCGACCGTCACGCCGCCACCGAGCGGCAGCGGGCCATAGAACAGCAGCATCGGAATCGCGACCATCTGGCAAGCGGTCTTGAACTTGCCGAGCGAGTTCACCGCGACGCTCTTCGACGCACCGATCTGCGCCATCCATTCGCGTAGCGCCGAGATCGCGATTTCACGTCCGACGATCACGAGCGCGATCGCGGAATCGATCCGCGTGAGTTGGACGAGCACGAGCAGCGCCGCGGTCACCATCAGCTTGTCGGCGACCGGATCGAGAAACGCGCCGAATGCCGAGGTCTGATTCCATTTGCGGGCCAGAAAGCCGTCGAACCAGTCGGTGAGCGCCGCCAGGATGAAGATCGTCGCGGCCGCGAGATTGCGGTGCGCGAGGCTCATCATCATGTCGGGCAAATAGAACACACCGACGACGAGCGGAATCAGCACGATCCGCAGCCAGGTCAGGAATATCGGGAAATTAAACGGCATGGGGCAGGCGCAGCGTCTGACGAGTGAGTTGCAATTGTGCCGTGTCACAGGGCCTGCCACAAGCAAGCGCGCCCAGGCATGGCCGCGCGGGGGCGGCAAGCGAGCCGCCCCCGGCGCGTCGTTCGCAGCCAGCGCATCCGCAGCGCGACGCCGCGGGTCCGATGAACCGTCGTTCCGATCACAGCCCGGCGTGGCCCGCCAATTCAATGCAGTTGCCGGTAGATCTGCTCGGCGAGCGCCTGCGAAATGCCTTCGACGCTCGCGAGATCCTCGACGCTCGCGGCCACCACGCCGCGCAAGCCGCCAAAGCGCGCCAGCAGGCGCTGACGCCGCTTCGCCCCTACGCCTTCGAGTTCTTCGAGCCGCGAGGTCTGGCGCGTCTTGCCGCGTTTGGCGCGCATGCCGGTGATCGCGAAACGATGCGCTTCGTCGCGGATCTGCGCGACCAGCATCAGCGCGGCGCTTTCCTTGCCGAGTTCGAGCGGCGTGCGGCCGTCCGCGAAAATCAGCGTCTCGAGACCGACCTTGCGCCCCTCGCCCTTCGCGACGCCGACGAGCATGCCAGTATCGAGCCCCAACTCCGTGAACACCTGCCGCGCGATCTCCACCTGCCCCTTGCCGCCGTCGATCAGCACGATGGTCGGCAGCACGCCGCCGGCCGCGGCCGGCTCGGCGGCATCGGCGGCGAGCGCGGGATCGGCGGCCGCGTCACTTTGCGATTCGGCGGCTTCGTCGCTCGCATTCGCGGCGGCCTGCGCGACCATCTTTTCGTAGCGGCGCGTGAGCACCTGGCGCATCGCCGCGTAATCGTCACCGGGCGTGATGCCGGCGATGTTGTAGCGGCGATACTCGGACGACTGCATCTTGTGGTGGTGATAGACGACGCAGGACGCCTGCGTCGCCTCGCCCATCGTGTGACTGATGTCGAAGCATTCGATGCGCAGATGCGCGAGGTCGTCGCACTCCATGCCGAGCGTGTCGGTCAACGCGCGCGTGCGCGCCTGCTGCGAGCCCTGCTCGGAGAGCAGGCGCGCGAGCGCGAGCCGCGCGTTCTGCTCGGCCATCGCGAGCCACGCGCGCCGCTGTCCTTGCGGTTGACGCAGTACGGTCACCTTGTGGCCCGCCTGCTCGATCAGCACGTCGACGAGTTCGCGCGCCGGCGCGTGGCTGACCACCAGCACCGGCGGCACGCGATTGCCGAGGTAATGCTGCGCGATGAACGCTTCGAGCACTTCGGATTCGATGCCGCCTGGCGCGCGGCCGTTGCGGCGCTTCGCCGCGCGGCCGGACTCTGCGTTCCCGTCGGTGCCTTCGTCCGCGCCTTCGTCGCTGACGGCGTCCAGGATCGCTTCGGCAGCCTCGTCGATCGCGTCTTCTTCAATACCATCGGCGTCCTCGTCTTCCGACGGCATGTCCTGAGCGATCGCGAGCGCATCGGCCGAGGCGCTCGCCGCCGCGGCCGATGGCGCGACCGCTCGCGCATCCGCCGATGCATCGTCCTGATCGCCGTCTTCTTCGAGCCCGCCTTCCTCCGCCGTCAACGCGCTCTCCACGTGCGTGGGAAAGTACGCCTTGTCGCCGAGATGTCGTCCGCCGCGCACCATTGCGAGATTCACGCACACGCGGCCGCCCAGCGCGACTACCGCGAGAATGTCGACGTCGCTGTCGCTGCCGACTTCGATTGCCTGCTGATGCAGCACCGTCGACAGCGAACTCATCTGGTTGCGCACCGCCGCGGCCTGCTCGAACTTCAGCTCGCTCGCGAACGCATGCATCTTCTGCTCGAGCTCCTTCATCACCTCGCCCTGACGGCCGAGCAGAAAGCGCGACGCGTTGGCGACGTCGCGCGCGTAATCCTCCTCGCTGATGTTCGCGACGCACGGCGCCGTGCAACGGCCAATCTGATGCAGCAGACACGGCCGCGTGCGGTTGTTGAACACCGAGTCTTCGCAGGTGCGCAGCTGGAACACGCGCTGCAGGATCTGAATGCTCTCGCGCACCGCCCACGCGCTCGGGAACGGGCCGAAGTACTGGTTCTTGCGATCGACCGAGCCGCGGTAATAGGCCATGCGCGGAAACTTGTGGCCGGTCAGCTTCAGATACGGATATGACTTGTCGTCGCGAAACAGGATGTTGTAACGCGGCGTGAGCGCCTTGATCAGGTTGTTTTCGAGCAGCAGCGCCTCGGCCTCGGAACGCGTGACCGTGGTCTCGATGCGCGCGATGCGCGTGACCATCATCGCGATACGCGGCGACAGCTGTGTCTTCGTGAAGTAGCTCGATACGCGCTTCTTCAGATCGCGCGCCTTGCCGACGTAGAGCACCGCGCCACTCGTGTCGTAATAGCGGTAGACGCCGGGCAGATGCGGCAGTTGGGCGAGCACTGTTTTCGGCTCGAAGGTGTCGGGGGCGTCGCTGGCTTCGGGTTCGGTCATGCGGGATCGATTGGGGTGGGACTGTCTCGCGCTGCCTCGCCGCTTGCACCGGTTGCACCGGTTGCACCGATTGCACTGATTGCGCCGTCGGGTGCCCGGCATCGTGCGCCGGGCGTCATGTCGCGTGTCGCCGATGCGGCCCGCATGGCGGACAAAGGGCGCGCGCGATCGCGAGCGAGGCTTTAGAATCGCCAGTTTAGAACATTCCGCGTTCGTTCGAACCCGCTCCGGTTCGCCGGAGTCACCGAGCCAGCCGAGCCGCCATGTCCTCCGTCGCGCCCGATTCCGGATCACCCGCCGCCCCTGCCAACCCGATCGCCTGCGATATCTTCTGCGCGGTGATCGACAACTTCGGCGACATCGGCGTGTGCTGGCGCCTTGCGCGCCAACTCGCGCGCGAGCACGGCTGGCAGGTGCGCGTGTTCGTCGACGATCTGCATGCGTTCAGGAGGCTGTGCCCGTCGCTCGGGCTGGAGCGTGCGCGGCAGACGCTCGACGGCATCGTCGTCGAGCATTGGCACGAACCGTCCCACGCTGGCGATACGCTCGAAGTCGCCGACGTCGTGATCGAGGCGTTCGCCTGCGAACTGCCGCCCGTCTATATCGCGGCGATGGCAGAGCGCGCGAGCGTGCCGCTCTGGTTCAACCTCGAATATCTGAGCGCCGAGGACTGGATCGCCGATTTTCATCTGCGGCCATCGCCGCATCCGCGCTACGCACTCAGCAAGACCTTCTTTTTCCCCGGACTCGGCCCCGGCACCGGAGGTGTCCTGAAGGAGCGCGATCTCGACGCGGCGCGCGCCGCGTTCGAAGCGTCGCCCGCCGCGCGCACCGACTGGTGGCGCAACATCACGGGCCACGCGCCGCCGCCCGCCGACGCGACGGTCGTGTCGCTGTTCGCCTACGAAAACCCGGCCGTCGACAGCCTGCTCGAACAATGGCGCGACAACGCAAGCCCAATCGTGCTGCTGGTGCCCGAAGGACGCATTTCCGGCGCGCTGGCGCGCTTTTTCGGCCTACCGTCGTTTGCAGCGGGCACCCATGCGACGCTCGGCAACCTCAGCGCGCACGCGCTCGCGTTCACCGAACAGCCTGGCTACGACGCACTGCTCTGGGCGAGCGACGTCAATTTCGTACGCGGCGAGGACTCGTTCGTGCGCGCGCAGTGGGCCGCCAAGCCGTTCGTCTGGCACATCTACCCGCAGGCCGACGACGCCCATCTGCCAAAGCTCGACGCCGCACTTGCGCACTACACCCGCACGCTCCCAGCTGACGCGCGCGCCGCGCTCGAGCGCTTCTGGCACGCTTGGAACGGCGCTGGTCAGCCGGACTGGGCGGAATTCCAGCGCCACTATCCGGCCCTGAAAGGGCGCGCCGCCGGCTGGGCGGTCGAACTCGCGCAAGTCGGCGATCTCGCCGGAAATCTGACCTCGTTCGCAAAAACTCAGTTAAAATAAGCGGTTATCCAACGGCCGACGACGCAAGCGCGGCCCGATTAGACCAACTACCCCATGGTCAGCCCGTCTGACCGGTCCCCTCGAAAAACACAGCACGCGTCCCCAATCTTCCGGTCGGGCACGCGAATGTCAAAAAAGGGACGTATGTTTGGGCGTGTTGCAGATCGGCGCCCCTCGTGTACACGCCCGAACAGGGTAAAAATCAGGTAACGGACAGGTGGAACGCCGAGGCATCACGCTCCCGGGTTTTCGCCGCGAGCCGATCCCGTTTCACGCATCCGGGCTGCGCGGCCGCTTCACGCGGCGCGCGGCAGGCGGTGGGCGAAACGCCGAAGCCGCTTGCGCCGTATGCCGTTGAGCAACAGTTAAGCTATTTATCTCGTACAGGACAGTTTTATGAAGACCGCACAGGAACTCCGCACCGGCAACGTCGTGATGATCGGCGCAGACGCAATGGTCGTGCAAAAGGCCGAATACAACAAATCGGGCCGTAACTCCGCCGTCGTCAAGATGAAGTTCAAGAACCTGCTGACCGGCGCAGGCATGGAAACCGTGTACAAGGCGGACGACAAGTTCGACGTCGTCGTGCTCGAGCGCAAGGAAGTGACGTACTCGTACTTCGCCGACCCGATGTACGTGTTCATGGACGCCGACTACAACCAGTACGAAGTCGAAGCCGAAATGATGGGCGACGCGATGCACTACCTCGAAGACGGCATGGCTTGCGAAGTCGTGTTCTACAACGAGAAGGCGATCTCGGTCGAACTGCCGACCACGCTGGTTCGCGAAATCATCTACACGGAACCGGCCGTCAAGGGCGATACGTCGTCGGGCAAGGTGCTGAAGAACGCCAAGCTGAACACCGGCTTCGAACTGCAAGTGCCGCTCTTCTGCAACATCGGCGACAAGATCGAAATCGACACGCGTACGCACGAATACCGCAGCCGCGCCTAAGCGCCCGCCTGCGTCACCCCGCCAGCGCCGGCGCCCTGCCGGCCTGCACAAAAAGCGCTCAATTTTTGGGCGCTTTTTCTTTTCTGTCGCGCCGTGTATGGTTTAGGAAAACTTTACCGGCAAATTTCTCAAAATTACCATCGCGACATCCGGATTTCGCGTTGGGCGCGCGGCAAGCCCTTGATCGATTTCATCCACGCTCTTTGGCACGATCTCTGCTAGGTGGAGAGAGTTACGCGAGTATCGCTCATTTTCCACTGCTGGGAGAGGCACCATGAACAACGACATCGCTGAAGGTAAATGGAGACAGATGATCGGCAAGGCGAAGACCGCATGGGGCGAACTGACGGACGACGAGTTGACCAAGGCCGAAGGCCGGGCCGACAAGCTCGCTGGTCTGATTCAGGAACGCTATGGCAAAACCCGTGAACAGGCGGAACTCGAAGTGCGCCGGTTTTTCGATAGCAACCGGGATTTCTGACAGGACCAGTGAAGGAACCACAGGCGCCGGCCCGCGCGACTCAAGGCGCAGTGCCGGCGGCTGTCGTTTTTTCACCGCCCAAGGACCGTTGGTTTAGCCCTGTCATCGAGCCCTCAGAGCCCGGAGTGCGCGCCATCAGCGTTGGCGGCGCACCGGGCATTCAACCCATTCATAAAATTGCGCTCGCCATGCCACACGCCCTGATTGTTGAAGACGATCCCAATAGCCTGTCCGGCCTGTCGGCAATCCTCGCCGCCGACGGCTTTTCAGTCGACACCGCGACCACGCTCGCCGAGGCCCGCGGCGCATTGACGCGCTTCATCCCCGACGTCGTGCTCGTCGACCTGAATCTGCCGGACGGCAGCGGCCTCGATCTGTTGCAGCATCTGCCCGCGCATCCGCCGGGCGGCGCGCTTCCGGTGATCGTGATGACCGGCAATGCGACCGTCGAGAGTGCGATCGAGGGCTTGCGGCACGGTATCTGGGACTATCTGCTGAAGCCGGTCAACATTCCGCGCCTGCGCAGCCTGCTCGCGCGCATTCCGCGGCCTTATGAGCTGACCGAGGAGGTCCAGGCGCTGCGCGCGGCGCTGCGCCAGCTTGGGCGCTTCGGCTCGATGCTCGGTCGCAGCGGCGCCATTCAGCACGTGTACGACACGATCGAGCGTCTCGCGCCGACAGAAGCCGCGGTGCTGATCTCCGGCGAGGCTGGCACCGGCAAGCAGATCGCCGCGCGCACGCTGCACGACATGAGCCGCCGCCGCAAGGGCCCGTTCGTCACATTCGATTGCCGCGGCGCGACCGCGGGCGGGCTCAATCGCTCGCTCGACAGCATGCTGCTCGGTCACGAACGCGGAGCGTTCGGCGGCGCCGAGCAGCGCGAGCCGGGCCTCTTCGAACAGGCGAGCGGCGGCACGTTGTTCATCAACGAAATCACCGAGCTGCCGCGCACGCAGCAGGAAGCGCTGTTGCGCGCGCTCGATTCGCAGACCTTCATGCGCGTGGGCGGTACCAGCCAGATCGTGACCGACTTCCGGCTCATCGCGTCGACGCGCAAGTCGCCGCGCGCGGCGGTCGCGGACGGCTCGCTGCATCAGGACCTCTCGCTGCGCCTCGAAGCCGCCGCGGTCATGCTGCCACCGCTGCGCGAGCGTGGTGAAGATCCGCTGCTGATTGCGCAGGCAGCCGTCGACGAACTGAATGTGGAAGCGACCGCGCGCGGTACGGCCGAGGTCGCGAAGCAGGCGGCGCCGAATTTCCTGCGCGAATGCCTCACGTACGACTGGCCGGGCAACGTGCGCGAACTGCAGGAGCGCGTGCGGCGCGCTTATCAGGCATCGGGCGACGTGATCGAGTCGTTGCGCGCCGACGAAGCCAGCACGGCGAACGGCCGCGATCTGAACGGCAGTCGCGTGCAGGTGACCGTCGGTACGCCCCTCGCGGACGTCGAAGAAATGCTGATCCGCGCGACGCTCGACGCGGTCGGCGGCACGCGGCATCGAGCGGCGTCGTTGCTGGGAATCAGCCCGAAGACGCTGTACAACAAGTTGCAGCGCATGCGCTTGAACTGAGCGATCGGATCGCGCGTGCTGCGGTTGTCAAGCAAAGCTCGACGGCGGCTCGCACCGTTCGAAGCTGATAAAAAATGGCGCCTTGAATTGCTTCAAGGCGCCATTTCCGTTTATGCAAACGTACTGCGCAGCAGCCTCTGCGCTTCGGCGTACCGTGGCTCGGCCATCAGCTTGCTCCACGTGAGCGCTTTACCGCGCGGCCGCATGCGCTTCAGCCGCCGCTGCGATTCCCTCGCCGGCGTGACGCGCAGCGCGTCGAGCACCTTCTCCGCTTCGTCCGGCTGGTTGCAGATCAGCACCATGTCGCAGCCGGCCTCCAGGGCCGCTTGCGCACCTTCGGTCAGCGTGCCGCCCTGGCGCGCGGCTTCCATCGACAGATCGTCGCTGAAGATCGCGCCTTCGAAGCCAAGCTTGCCGCGCAGGATGTCCTGCAACCAGATGCGCGAGAAGCCGGCCGGCTTCGCATCGACCCGCGGATAGACGACGTGCGCGGGCAGCACCGCGCCAAGCGACAGACCGAGCCAGTCGTACGGCGCGACGTCGTTGCCGAGGATTTCGTCGATCGGGCGTTCGTCGACGGGCATCGCGACGTGCGAATCTGCCTGCGCGAATCCGTGCCCTGGAAAATGCTTGCCGCAATTGCTCATGCCGGCGAGCGCGAGGCCGTGGTTCAAACTCTTCGCGAGCAGCGCGACCACGCGCGCATCGCGATGGAACGCGCGATCGCCGATCACCTGCGAGTGTCCATAGTCGAGGTCGAGCACCGGCGTGAAGCTCATGTCGATACCGCACGCGCGCAGTTCCGCGGCGAGGATATAGCCGACCGCGGTCGTCACCTTGGTCGCGTGCAGCACGTCCTGGTCCCACAGCGCGCCGAGCTTACCCATCGACGGCAGCACCGTGAAGCCGTCGGTGCGAAAGCGCTGCACGCGGCCCCCTTCGTGATCGACGGCGATCAGCAGATCCGGGCGAATCGCGCGGATGGCAGCGGTCAGCCCGACCAGTTGCGCGCGGCTCTCGTAGTGGCGCGCGAACAGGATCACGCCGCCGGTCATCGGGTGAGCGAGACGCCTTTTGTCATCGCGGTTCAGCGTTTTGCCGACCACGTCGAGCATCACCGGTCCGGGTGTGGTTTTCATCGAATTCCGCGGGAAAACTGTGAGACAACACAAACGCGACCGCCAGCGGCCGCGCTCAACCTTTTCATTCTGTGGCGGAACGGGCGGACGAAGCTCGCGACGCCGCCGCCGCCAACGAACCTTCCGTATCGCCCGGCCGCTGCGTCTCCGCGATCACGAACGACACCGCGTAGTCGCGCTCGTCGCTGATCGTCACGCGCGCCGTGATGCCGCGCGCGTCGAGCCAGTCGGCCAGCTCGCCAGAGGCGACCACCATCGGCTCGCCGCTCGGCCGGTTCAGCGTTTGCAGCGCGCGCCAGCTCATCGGCCAGTGCATGCCGAGGCCGATCGCCTTCGAGAACGCCTCTTTCGCCGAGAAGCGCGTCGCGAGAAACGCGAGACCGCGCGCCGCCGAACGGGCGTGGCGCGCGTGGTACACGCGTAGTTCGTCGGGACCGAGCACCTTCTCCGCGAAACGGCCATTGGTGCGAGTCATCACCGCTGCTACGCGGCTGACCTGAACGATGTCGGTGCCGATTCCGTAGATTGCCATGCGTGCGTCCGTCGCCAGGTTGCGTTACGCGCGCGCGCCGAGACGTGCGGCGACCATGATCGCCTTCATCTCGCGCACCGCGTTGTCCCAGCCCGCGAAGATCGCATGCGCGACGATCGCATGGCCGATGTTGAGTTCGACGATGCCGTCGATCGCCGCGATCTGCTGCACGTTCGTGTAGTGCAGGCCGTGGCCCGCGTTCACTTTGAGGCCGAGCGTCGCGCCGAATTCGACTGCTCGCACGATGCGCTCGTATTCGCGCTGCTGTTCCGCGGGATCATGAGCTTCCGCGTAACGGCCTGTGTGCAGCTCGATCACCGGCGCGCCGGCTTCGTGCGCGGCGCGAATCTGCGTCTCCTCGGGGTCGATGAAGAGCGACACGCGCGAGCTCGCGTCCGCCAGTTGCTTGCATGCGGCGCGCACCGCCTCGAACTGTCCGGCGACGTCGAGACCGCCTTCGGTCGTCAGCTCCTCGCGCTTTTCCGGCACGAGGCAGACGTCGTGCGGTTGCACTTCGCACGCGATGTCGAGCATTTCCGGCGTGACCGCGCATTCGAGATTCATGCGCGTTTTCAGCAGCGGACGCAGCTTGTGTACGTCGGCGTCGACGATATGCCGGCGGTCTTCGCGTAGATGCAGCGTGATCGCGTCGGCGCCGGCTTCTTCGGCCATCAGCGCGGCGCGGATCGGATCGGGATAGGACGTGCCACGCGCGTTGCGCAGCGTGGCGACGTGGTCGATGTTCACGCCGAGGTCGATCGCGGTCGGCGAAGTCAGGAAGAAGCTCATAGGTTCTGCAGGTCGATCAGGATCTGGCGGGTGGCAAGCGGCGCGCCGCCGAGATAGGTGTTGAGCAGGAAGCGCATCAGCGTTTTGCTTTGCGCGACGGTCTGCGCTCGATGGTAATCGTCCTTTTCCATATCGAGCAAGGTTTGTCCCGTCACTACCGGCCACTGCGCGGGCCATTCGTCCGATGCCTCGCGTACCCCGCGCTCGGGATCGAACACGTAGCGGCCGTCGGCGAGCACCGCTTTGCGTGCGACCGTGCGGTCGAGCGCCATCGCGTAACCGGTCTCGCGTAGCAGCACGCGTTCGAACGAGCGCAGCACCTGCACCGGCGGCTCATCGTGCGCGAGCCGCGTCAGCGTGACGACGTAGTGATGGAACAACTGAGGATGCGGGTCTTCGCGCGCGCAGAAGCGCACCAGCAGTTCGTTGACGTAGAAACCGCACAGCAGCGCGTCGCCGGTCAGCGGCAGCATGCCGCCGACCCATTCGGCGCCGGTCAGCGTGCGCATTTCGGACTTGCCCGACCACGCGAGCGACAGCGGCTGGAACGTTTGCAGCACGCCGCGCAGCGCGGAGTGCGGGCGCTTCGCGCCCTTTGCGACCAGCGCGAGACGGCCGTGATCGCGCGACAGCACGTCGATGATCAGGCTGGTCTCGCGATACGGATAGCTATGCAGCACGAACGCGGGCTGCTCGGTGATCCGATATTCGGATGTGGAGGTGCGCGGCGCGCGGCGTGCCGGCGTTTTGCGTGGCTCGCCATCGTCGGCGGGTGCGCTTTTCGCGCTTTTTGGGCTTTTTGCGTCGGCCGACGATTTCCTCGCGCTACGCGCGGGCCGAGACGGTTCGTGCTCCGGCTGATCCGAAGCCTCGTCTGAATTGAGCGTCATCCACGCGTCATTCGTACCCATACGCACGAAGCCCGGCTTCATTGTCGGCCCAGCCGCTCTTCACCTTGACGAAGGTTTCGAGGTACACCGGCCCGTCGAACAGCTTTGCCATGTCGAGGCGAGCCTCGGTGCTGATCTGCTTCAGCTTCGCGCCCTTCTGGCCGATGATCATCGCCTTGTGCATGTCGCGATCGACGAGGATCGTCGCGAAGATACGGCGCAGCCGCCCTTCGGTTTCGAACTTCTCGATCAGCACGGTGCTCGTGTACGGCAGTTCGTCCCCGGTCCAGCGGAAGACTTTCTCGCGCAGGATTTCGGCGGCAAGAAAGCGCTCGCTGCGATCGGTCAGGTCGTCCTCGCCGTAGATCGGCTCGCCTTCCGGCAGGAACGGCTTGACGGTGGCCAGCAGACGTTTGATGTCGTCGGAATTTTTCGCCGACAGCGGCACGATCTCGTTGAACTCGCGCAGCGTGCTCATCTGCTGCATGAACGGGAACAGCGAGTCTTTATCCGACACGCGATCGAGCTTGTTCGCGATCAGCAGCGTCGGGACCTTCGCCGGGATCAGATCGAGTACCTTCTGGTCGTCAGGGCCGAAGCGGCCTGCTTCGATGACGAACAGGATCGCGTCGACCGAGGTCAGCGTCGACGTAACGGCGCGATTCAGCGAGCGGTTCAGGGCGCCGCTGTGTTTGGTCTGAAAACCGGGCGTGTCGACGAAGATGTACTGGGCGTCTTCGAGCGTATTGATGCCGGTAATGCGATGGCGCGTGGTCTGCGCCTTGCGCGACGTGATGCTGACTTTCTGGCCGACCAGCGCGTTCATCAGCGTGGACTTGCCGACATTCGGGCGGCCGACGATCGCGACCATGCCGCAGCGAAAACCAGTGGGAGTGGGAGCGTTCATATTCGGACTACGGCAGGTTCAGTTCGGCGCGCGCGACGCGCACGCCGATGGCAATCAATGGCCCGCATCGGCGACGCGCGTTTGCACCGCGTCGGCGACGCCGGGTTCGTGTTCGGCAGGTGCCGGGGACACCGAGACAACCGACGCGGGCGCGGCGCTCACGCTCGACGCAGCAATCCCCGGCGCGGCTTCGCGGCTGCGCTGACGGTCTGCGCTGCGAGCGTGTGACGACGTGTCGGCTTTGAGGTCGGGGGTTTTGTCCGCTGCTGGTTTTTCGGCCGGCTTGTCGACAGGTTTCTCGCCCGCGTGGATCGAAACCTTGTCGGCCCTCTCCGTCTTTTCGGACTTTTCGGCGCGCTCCGGCTTGTCCTGTCCGCTGTACTCCACATGCGCGGCACGAATTACAGCCAACGGCGCACCGGCGGGACCCGGCGCGGCACGCTCGGCCGCCGGTCTTTCAGCGGCTGATTTTTCCACGAAAGGTTTGTCGGCGTGCGCCTCCAGCGCGACAGCCGCGCGCCCTTCACCGCGCGCGCTCTTGCGATCCGGTGCGCGCAAATCCAGTGCGGCCTGGACGCCGGTCACGCCCGGCACGATTTCCTGCTCGGCATTTTTCGCGGCACGCGCGCCCTTCGAGCGCTTCGGCTTCGCGACCACGGCAGGCGCCGCGGCCATCACTTCGTCGAGCGCCTTCTTTGCGGCCGCCTGCTCCGCCGCGCGACGGCTCGCGCCGGAGCCAGACACCTTGACGTCCAGCTTCGGCACCGTACATTCCACTTCGAACTGCTGATTGTGCGCCGCACCATGCGTGGCGACGACCGTATAAGTAGGCAACGCAATCTTGTGGCCCTGCAGATACTCCTGCAGCAGCGTCTTCGCGTCCTTGCCAAGCGTGCGCGGGTCGATATGGTCGAGAATCGGTACGTAAAGGCGCTTGATGACCGTCTGCGCAGCCTCGAATCCGCCGTCCAGAAATATCGCACCGAGCACCGCCTCGAGCGTATCCGCGAGGATCGATGGGCGGCGGAAGCCGCCGCTGCGCAACTCGCCCTCGCCGAGGCGCAGGCCCTCCGAAATATTGAGTGCCTGAGCAATCTCGTAGAGGGACTGCTGTTTGACCAGATTGGCGCGCACGCGAGACAGGTCGCCTTCGTCGAGTTTGCCGAAACGTTGGAACAAAAGCGCAGCCACCGCGCAGTTCAGAACGGAGTCGCCGAGAAATTCGAGCCGTTCGTTATGCGTGGAGCTATGACTGCGGTGTGTTAGAGCCTGGCGCAGCAATTCCGCATTGCGAAATTCGTAGCGCAAACGGCTTTCCAACGGAGATAGGGGCATGGGCAGAGTATAACGCGGGCGCCTGACCCGGCGGAAACACGGGGGCGCCAGCGGAAAAAGCGTGGTGAAACGACGTTACCGCGAGTTCTTAAAGTAGCATGACAACACGCCGCGGCCGAGATAACCGGGCGCCGGTTATTCGCGCGGCGTGTGAGAAGCGCTCATGAAGCGATCGATGCACGCGACTCACTGGAAAGGGCCGATGCGCCGCAGATCGCTGAAGTTCATCCAGATGAAAAATGCGCGGCCGACGATATTGCGTTCAGGCGCAAAACCCCAGTACCGGCTATCCGCGCTGTTGTCGCGGTTATCGCCCATCATGAACAAATTGCCCGGCGGCACTTTGCAGATCACGCCACGCGCGTTGTACTGGCAGTTGTCGCGATACGGATAATCTTCCGCACCGACGATGAACGGCGGCACCGCCGGATTATTCAGAATCGCGTTCTTGCGGCCGTCGATATCTTCCTGGAACTGCTTCGCATAACCGAGACGCTCTTCGTCGAGATAATCGGGCAACGGCGTTTCAGGCACCGGCTTGCCGTTGATCGTGAGTTTCTTGTCCTGATACTCGATCACGTCGCCGGGCAGACCAATGACGCGCTTGATGTAGTCGACCGATTCGTCTTTAGGATAACGGAACACCACCACGTCGCCGCGATGGACCGGACTGCCCTGCGTGATCCTCGTGTTGGTAATCGGCAAACGTAGACCATATTCGAATTTATTCACGAGGATGAAGTCGCCCACCAGCAGCGTCGGCACCATGGAGCCCGATGGGATCTTGAACGGCTCGATCACGAACGAGCGCACGGCGAACACCACCAGAATCACCGGAAAAAAGCTCGCCGTATATTCGAGCCACCACGGCTGACGCAGCTTGTCGTCGCGCAGACGCGCGCGCGTTTGCGCGGCGTTTTCATCGGCGAAACGCTCGCCGATGCGTGCCTGCTGACGATCGAATTCGGCGACTGCGGCTTCCGCCTCGCGGCGCCGTTTCGGCAGGAAAACCAGTTTGTCCGCGACCCATGCGACACCCGTCAAAACGACGAGCACAAAAAGAATCAGCGCAAAATTCATAGGGTTCCGTTATTCAACTTATTTGTCTTCGACACGCAGAATAGCGAGGAAAGCCTCTTGCGGGATTTCAACCGAGCCCACCTGCTTCATTCGCTTCTTGCCTGCCTTCTGCTTTTCAAGCAGCTTCTTCTTACGCGTGATATCACCGCCGTAGCATTTTGCCAGCACGTTCTTACGCAACGCTTTAATGTTTTCGCGCGCAATAATGTTCGAACCGATCGCGGCTTGAACCGCTACGTCGTACATCTGACGCGGAATCAGCTCGCGCATTTTCGCCGCCACTTCGCGGCCGCGGTACTGGCTTTGCGAACGGTGCACGATAACCGACAGCGCATCGACCTTGTCGCCGTTGATCAGCATGTCGACCTTCACGACGTCCGACGCGCGGTATTCCTTGAACTCGTAATCCATCGACGCATAACCGCGCGAAATCGACTTCAGACGGTCGAAGAAATCGAGCACGACTTCACCCATCGGAATTTCGTACGTAAGCTGAACCTGACGACCGTGATACTGCATGTTGATCTGGTTGCCGCGCTTCTGCGTACACAACGTGATCACCGCGCCGACGTAGTCTTGCGGCATGTACAGGTTCACGGTGACGATCGGCTCGCGCACTTCCTCGATCTTCGACGGCTCCGGCATCTTGGCCGGATTCTCGACCATCAGGGTCGTGCCGTCGCGCTGCAGGACTTCGTAGACCACGGTCGGCGCCGTCGTGATCAAGTCCATGTCGAACTCACGTTCGAGACGTTCCTGCACGATTTCCATGTGCAACAAACCGAGGAAGCCGCAGCGGAAACCGAAACCGAGCGCCTGCGACACTTCCGGTTCGTACTGCAGCGACGCGTCGTTCAGCTTCAGCTTTTCGAGCGAATCGCGCAGCGCGTCGTACTGATTCGCTTCGACCGGATACAGACCTGCGAACACCTGCGGCTTCACTTCCTTGAAACCCGGCAGCGGCACGGCCGCCGGCTGGTTCACGAGCGTAACCGTGTCGCCGACCTTCGCCGCCGCGAGTTCCTTGATGCCGGCGATGATGAAGCCCACCTGCCCCGCCGACAGTGATTCGAGATCCTTCGACTTCGGCGTGAACACGCCGATATGTTCAACCGGATACTGCGCGCCGGTTACCATCAGCCGGATCTTGTCCTTCGGACGCAGCGTGCCGTTGACGATGCGCACCAGCATCACGACGCCGACGTAGTTGTCGAACCACGAGTCGATGATGAGAGCCTGCAGCGGCGCTTGCGGATCGCCCTTCGGCGGCGGCACTTTCGCGATCAGCGCTTCGAGCACGTCTTCGACGCCGAGGCCCGTTTTCGCGCTGCAATGCGTCGCGTCGGTCGCGTCGATGCCGATCACGTCCTCGATCTCGGCGATCGCGTTTTCGGGGTTCGCCGCCGGCAGATCGATCTTGTTCAACACCGGCACCACTTCGACGCCGAGTTCGATGGCCGTGTAGCAATTGGCGACGGTTTGCGCCTCCACACCCTGGCTCGCGTCGACGACGAGCAGCGCGCCTTCGCACGCGGACAGCGAGCGGCTGACTTCGTACGAGAAGTCGACGTGCCCCGGGGTGTCGATCATGTTCAGGTTGTAGAGCTGCCCATCGCGCGCGCGATACGACAACGCGGCGGTTTGCGCCTTGATGGTAATGCCGCGCTCGCGCTCGAGATCCATCGAGTCGAGCACCTGAGCTTCCATCTCGCGGTCGGACAAACCGCCACAAATCTGGATGATGCGATCGGCGAGCGTCGACTTGCCATGGTCGATGTGCGCGATGATCGAGAAGTTACGAATATGATCCATTCAGTGCCGATCAAGCGAAAAGGCGCGCCCCGGACAATAGCGGAGCACGCCTTGTAAGTAGGTGAAAATCCTATCTATTTTAGCCGAAAAGCCCATCGGCCGGCGCATCTTGCGAAGCGCGGGCCTCAAGACGGCGTAGAGGATGCGAGAAAATTACCGCGCGCATCGCAGTGAGCCGCGGCAAAAATGCGCATGGATCGCGCGAAACCAGATGCCCCGCGGGGGCGTATCAGGATGCCGCCGCGACACGCGACGCATGTGCAGCCAATGCTGCCCGCACGGGCGCTTCGTCGAGATGATAGTGGCACAGTTCGACGCCATCGCAAACCAGCACCGGCACCAACTCGTTGTAACGCGCTTCGAGCAACGGATCGCTGTCGACGTCGATGACCGCCAGCTGCGCTCCGAACTCGGCCAGCATTGGCTCGAGCGCAGCGCGCATGTCCTCGCACAGATGGCACCACGCGCGCCCATAGAGCGTGAGCGATGCCGTCTTCGTCATTTCTGCGCGCTGCGCGGACGAATCGGCACGAACTGCGTGTTGTCGCCGCGACGAACCAGCAACGCGACCATCTTCTGCGAATCGAGGTGTGAGGTCAGCTCGTCGAACTGTTTCGTGCTCGTCACATCCGTATCGCCAATCCGCAGGATGATGTCGCCCTTTTGGAGCCCGACACGCGCGGCCGGACCGTCGACCGCGTCGATCTGCACGCCGTTCTGAATCTTCAGCGCTTTCTGCTGATCGGCGGGAATGTCGCTGACCGCGATGCCGAGCGCGTTGGTCGCGCGCTGCTGCGGCGCTTGCGGCTTCTTCTGATCCGCCTTCGCGACCTTGTCCGGCTGCATTTCTGCGATCGTGACCGGCAGTTCGCGCGTTTGACCCTTGCGCCAGATCGTGATCGACGTCTTCGTGCCCGGCTTCGTATCGCCGACCATGCGCGGCAGGTCCGTCGCCGTGTCGACCGAATGACCGTTGAACTTCAGGATGATGTCGCCCGGCTGCACGCCGGCCTTATCGGCGGGTCCGCCCGGCTCCACGCTGCTCACGAGCGCGCCCTGCGCCTTCGGCAAACCGAGCGACTCGGCGACGTCCTTCGTCACTTCACCAATCGCCACCGCGATGCGGCCGCGCACCACCTTGCCCGAACTCTTCAGCTGATCGGCCACGCGCATCGCCTCGTCGATCGGAATCGCGAACGAAATGCCCATGAACCCGCCGGTGCGGCTATAGATCTGCGAATTGATGCCGATCACCTCGCCCTGCATGTTGATCAGCGGACCGCCCGAATTGCCCGGATTGACGGCCACATCAGTCTGGATGAACGGCAGGTAGTCGCCGGTATCGCGTCCCTTCGCGCTGACGATACCGGCAGTCACCGTGTTTTCGAGACCGAACGGCGAACCGATCGCGACGACCCATTCGCCGACGCGCACCTTGTTCGAGTCGCCGATCGTGATGGTCGGCAGGTTCGACGCGTTGATCTTCACGACCGCGACGTCGGTACGGTCGTCGACGCCGATCAGCTTCGCCTTGAATTCGCGCTTGTCGGTCAGCGTCACGTAGATCGTGTCCGCGTCGTCGATGACGTGCGCGTTGGTCATCACGTAGCCGTCCGCCGACAGGATGAAGCCCGAGCCTACCCCGCTGTTCTGTTCGGCGTCCGAGTTGTCCGGTGAATCCGGGCTGCCGCCACTACCGCCGCCGCCGCCCCCGTTATCACCCCCGTGCGGCGATTGCGGTGACTGCGGCAACGGAATCCCGAAGAAGCGCCGGAAGAACTCCGACATGTCGCCGTCGTCCATACCCGGCGGCAGGCCGCCGCGGGAACTACCGTTCGACACGCGCGTTGTCGTGCGAATGTTGACGACCGCCGGGCCAACCTTGTCGACGAGGTCGGTGAAGTCGGGCAGGTTGGCAGCGGGAGCCGCCGATGCCATATGCGGCACAAGCGGCAAACACGCCGCCACCACTACGGCCGCGAGGAATTTGCGCACCGAGAAAGTCGTCATATCGTAGCAAGCCGAGGGATTTCAGGATTCGGAAGGGTTACTTCGGAGCTTTGTATTCTATGGCAGACGCGAACTGCTGCAATGTGGTTTGGGGCACTTCACCGAGCAGGGTAATCCAGAAGTCGCCCTGACGCTTGACCAGTACGTGCGTCGCGCCGCTATCGCCCGTGCCTTCCTTACGCGTATTTTTCTCGACGGGCTCGACGAACACCGAAATCGCTGCGAGGCCGTCGGAAAACACGGCCTGGTCGACCGGGATCGGAGGCTGCCCCGCCTCGCGCGACGCCATCGGACGACGCAACTGGCGGATCATATGGAAGCCCGGTACCGACGGCGTGATTTGCCAACCCTGCGCGGCCATGTCGACCGGCTCGAGTGGCGGACGCACTACCGTCCAGCCCGTGAGATTGCGGATGCCGTTGACGATGCCCGTCTTGTCGACCGGCACGCCGATGCGGACTTGCGAAAACGACAACTGCTCGAGCACCTGACCGCTCGGGTCGAGCGTCTGCGCGCGCAACAGCAGACCGGTCTTTTTGTCGGCCCACAGCTTGTACGCGAACCGGTACGCGTCTTTCGGTTCGAGCTCCATCACGAGGCTGTCGACGCCCGCGACGCGGTCGTCGCCAAGCATCTTCGGCTCGTAGACGGACAGCACCTGCTCGCCGTTCACCGACAGCAGCGCAGGGAATGAGTCCTTGTTCTGCCGTTTTTCGAAGACCACGATACGCCGCTCCGGCAAGAACGTGTACATGTCGTCGTTGTGACGCAGCATTTTGCGCGGCTTGCCGTCGAGGCTTTCGAGCTGCTCGAACTCGCCGTCCGTACGCGTGGAGTAATGTGCGATGCGCGACGTCTGCACGAAACTGCCGCGCTGATAGACGAACGCGCCCTCGTAGTTCTGCTGCTGGGCGGCCTGATGGATGCGATCGAGCAGTTCCGCGGCCGCGCGACGGGCGACGGCAGGATCGTCTTGTGCGAAGACCCGCGGTGCAGCGGACAACAACACGGCTGCGCAGAACAGAAATGCTGGCAACCGCCCCCAGATAGTCGTTTTATTGAACCGCGGAGTCTGCATCAAACTATTGGCCCTGCGTGGAGACTGAGGCAGCGCGAATCACCGGCATCGAGCCTGCCATCGCCGGTTGTTGCGCGAATTGCTGATGAGCTTCGAGGTACTGATCGAGGCTCGCGTCGCGAATGATGTTGGAGTCTTGCGCGGGCACCGAGGCCATGGCGACACGCTGCACCGCGTCGCCGTGCGATTGGAGCGAAGCGAGCTGGGCACCCGGACCACCCGGCACGCCCTGCAGCTGCGGCACGACGATCCAGGTCAGCGTAGCGGCCGCGGCAGCGACGGCAAGAGCCGGCACGACTCTGCGGCGCAGCCCGAGCAGGCGGCGCGCGACCGATGCAGACGCGGCGGCGGGCGCCAGCACATGCGGCTCGCTTTCAAGACGCACGGCAAACCCGCTCAGAAAGGCACTGCTCCGTGCGGGGCTGACTGCCAGATCGTCGGAACGTAGCGCGTCGCCGATCAGGTGGTAGCTCGACCAGGCAGCGCGATCATCGCCGCCCAGCTCCGCAAGAAACTTGTCCAGATTCAGATGCTCTTCGCCGAACAACTCACCGTCGACGAAAGCGGACAGACGCTCGCCGTGCGAGCCTGCTTGCGATTGCATCGAGACCGACCCCATGATGCTCCCCATCTTCCAAATACCCCGTAGTGACACCACTAATCCAGATATTGCACCGCTGCCCCGCCAAGCCAGCTGGACGTTCGGAAACGTCTACCAACGCTTGCCTTCGGGTGTGTCAAGCAACGGTCGCAATTTTGCCGCAATGGCTTCGCGAGCGCGGAAAATTCGTGATCTGACTGTGCCAATCGGGCAACCCATCATCTCGGCGATTTCCTCGTAACTCAAACCCTCAATTTCTCGGAGAGTAATGGCGGTGCGCAATTCTTCCGGTAAAACCGCCATCGCAGCATTGACCGTCTCAGCGATCTGCTTGCTCATCAACATCGACTCAGGCGTGTTGATATCCCTTAGTTGGTCGGCATCGGAGAAAGTTTCAGCTTCTTCAGCATCCGCTTCGGTTGAGGTCGGCGCGCGCCGGCCCTGGGTGGCAAGGTAGTTCTTCGCGGTATTGACCGCAATCCGGTACAACCACGTATAAAACGCCGACTCGCCGCGAAACTGCGGCAACGCGCGATACGCCTTGATAAAAGCGTCTTGCGCGACGTCTTCGACTTCGGCGGGGTCCCGCACGAGACGCGAGATCAGCCGGAGAATCTTGCGGTGGTATTTGGAGACCAGAAGCTCGAACGCGGCCTTGTCGCCCTTCTGGACGCGCTCGACCAGCACCTGATCAATTTCTTTTTCGCTCACCTGATAAATCCGTTAACTTAACTATAGGGCGCATGGCGGGGGACCATTGTAGCGTCCCCCTCGTGAGGGCACGTTACTACGGTAACAGCGGTTACAGTCGTTACAGTCAGGCGCCGGCCGCACGCCGGCCCAGCACGGAAAGTTCGCGGAAAACAGTGGACGGCAGCGCGTCCGCGGCGAGCAGCAGGGAGCGCCTGCGACCCGTCGGTGCGCGGATGAGGCCGCGCCTTCGACCACCCTCGGGATCGAGCTCAAGCACCAGCAAACGGCCGCTCCACTGCGCGCAACCGACCATGCGGCCCCGCGCGAGCAACTCACCCGCGTGGTTCCAGGCGGAAATCTCGCCCATCGCGACATGCAGCGCGATGGCCTGCGCCGCGTCATGCCTCGCCGCGCAGAGCATGAGCAGTGCTGCGACGGCGAGCGTCAACGGAGCGGCCTGCCAAGCGCCCACTCGCGGCGCGAGACAGGTATAAACGGCTAACGTCGCAATCAGCACGAACGCTCCCACCGCGGCACGCATTGCGATGGAGCGACGCAGCGTGATCCGCTGCGCTGCCCTACCCAACGTTGCCGGTGCGGGGGAAAGCGCCGGCGAAGCCGGCGTCGTGAACCGACGCGTCACCCGAGATCAGGCGATCCGGCGCGCTTGAACACCAGCGTGCCGTTCGTGCCGCCGAACCCGAACGAGTTCTTCAGCGCGACGTCGATCTTCATTTCCCGCGCGGTGTTCGCGCAGTAATCGAGATCACAGGCCGGGTCCTGGTTGAAAATATTGATGGTCGGAGGCGACACCTGGTGATGCACGGCGAGCACCGTGAACACCGACTCCAGACCGCCAGCGCCGCCCAGCAGGTGACCCGTCATCGACTTGGTCGAGTTGACGACCATGTTCTTCGCGTGGTCGCCGAACGCCCGCTTGATGCCGGTCGTTTCCGCCAGATCGCCGAGTGGCGTGGACGTGCCGTGCGCGTTCAGGTAGCTCACCTGATCGCCGTTGATGCCCGCGTTCTTCAGCGCTGCGAGCATGCAGCGGCGTGCGCCGTCACCGTCTTCGAGCGGCGCGGTCATGTGATACGCATCGCCGCTCATGCCGTAGCCGCCGATTTCCGCGTAGATCTTCGCGCCACGCGCCTTCGCGTGCTCGTATTCTTCGAGCACCATTACGCCGGCGCCTTCGCCCAGCACGAAGCCGTCGCGGTCCATGTCCCACGGACGGCTCGCGGTAGCCGGATCGTCATTGCGTTGCGACAGCGCGCGCGCCGCCGCAAAGCCGCCGATACCGAGCGGCGACACGGTCGATTCCGCGCCGCCCGCGATCATCACGTCGGCGTCGCCATATTCGATCAGGCGCGAAGCCTCGCCGATGCAGTGCAGACCGGTCGTACACGCGGTAACGATCGACAGATTCGGACCCTTGATGCCGAACTTGATCGACAGGTGGCCGGAGATCATGTTGATGATCGAAGCCGGCACGAAGAATGGCGAAATGCGACGCGGGCCGCGATTGAGCAATTCGGTTTGGGTGATTTCGATCATCGGCAGACCGCCGATGCCCGAACCGACCACTACGCCAATGCGCTCCGAATTCTCGTCGGTGACTTCGAGGCCGCTGTCCCGCATCGCCTGGATGCCCGCAGCCACGCCGTAATGGATGAACGTATCCATGTGGCGCGCTTCCTTACCGGGGATGTAGTCCTCGATATTGAAGCCCTTCACCTCGCCGGCGAAACGAGTCGAGAAGTTCGACGCATCGAACTTCGTGATATTGGCAATCCCAGACTTGCCGGCGACCAGATTGGCCCAGCCATCGGCAACATTATTGCCAACAGGCGAAATCAGCCCCAGGCCTGTAACAACAACACGACGGCGGCTCACGGTAACCCCTTTTTCATAGATGACAAAAAGCAAAAGCCACAGCGGCCACAGGAATCGCCCTGTGTGCCCTGTGGCTGTTTAAGTCGGCAATCGCGCGGAAAGTTGCGCTGTCAACATCGCTGGCTCCTGCGTGGCAAGCGGCGCGACGTATGGTGTGCCAATGGACACGCCCGATAGCGTCGACCCTGCTGGCGCCGGCAAGCGGCACGGCAGGGCGTCATGCGCGGCCCGTGCAGAAACGCAGGCGCGAATGACCTTAGGCCTTGACGTTTGCGCGAGCGTAGTCGATCGCTTGCTGAACGGTGGTGATCTTCTCGGCTTCTTCATCTGGAATTTCCATGCCGAATTCGTCTTCGAGGGCCATCACGAGTTCAACGGTGTCGAGCGAGTCGGCGCCGAGATCGTTCACGAACGACGCTTCGTTCTTGATTTCCGCTTCCGCAACGCCCAGTTGTTCCGCGACGATCTTCTTGACGCGCTGTTCGATATTGTCCATTACCCCTCCAAGGGAAAAGAAGTTCAAAAATACAGGTGCGCGCATTTTATCAGGTTTGACCCGGCAAAAAAGCGGCGCATCGGGTTCCTGTCAACGCATGCGCCTCGTGCTTTCCGCAAACGCATCAAGGCGCGGATAGTAACCGAAATTGGTTACTGCATATACATGCCGCCGTTCACGTGCAGCGTCGTGCCGGTGATGTAGCCCGCTTGCGGCGACGCGAGGAACGCGACCGCGTGCGCGATGTCTTCCGGGCTGCCTAGACGGCCGAGCGGAATCTGCGTTTTCAGCGCGGTCTGCTGCTCTTCGGGCAGCGCCTTCGTCATGTCGGTATCGATGAAACCAGGTGCCACGCAATTGACCGTGATGCCGCGGCTGCCGATCTCGCGCGCGAGTGCGCGCGTCATGCCCGCGACGCCGGCCTTCGCGGCCGCGTAGTTGATCTGCCCCGGGTTGCCGGCCGAGCCGACCACCGACGTAATATTGATAATCCGACCGCCCTTCGCTTTCATCATCGGACGCAGCACCGCACGCGACAGACGGAACACCGACTTCAGGTTGGTGTCGACCACGGCGTCCCAGTCGTCGTCCTTCATGCGCATCGCCAGTTGATCCTGCGTGATGCCGGCGTTGTTCACCAGCACGTTCAGCGCGCCGAATTCCTTGACGGTGCCGTCGATCAGCGCTTCGGCCGCGGCCGCGTCGTTGACGTCGAGCACCGCGCCGCGCCCGTTCACGCCCGCCGCCTTGAACGCTTCGGTGATCGCCGTCGCGCCGCTTTCGCTCGTCGCGGTGCCGATCACCGTCGCGCCCTGACGCGCGAGTTCCATCGCGATCGCACGGCCGATGCCGCGCGATGCGCCCGTCACGATTGCGATCTGCTTGTCGAGAGTCTTTTCCATCTGTCAGTCCGGATGCCCTTCAAATAGGGCTCATTGATTCTTGTTGATTCGTCTGTCGAGGGATGCCGCGCCAGCGCGGCATTGCGTTCGCGAATGCTCGCTCAGTCTGCCGTCACGAGCTTCAGCGTTTCTTCGAGCGACGCCGGATCGAACACCGACGCGCCGACGAGATTGCCGTCGATGCGCCTCGTCAAACCCGCAAGGACCTTGCCCGGGCCGCATTCGATCACGTGCGTGACGCCCTGCGCTGCCATTGCCTGTACGCATTCGACCCAGCGCACCGCACCAGCCGCCTGGCGCACGAGCGCGTCCTTGATTTTGGCCGGCTCGTTGACCACGGCGACGTCGACGTTGTTGATGACGGGAATCGACGGCACCTGCACGTCGATGCTCGCGAGGTATTCGCGCAATTGATCCGACGCCGGCTTGAGCAGCGACGAGTGGAACGGCGCCGACACCGGCAGCGGTAGCGCGCGCTTCGCGCCCTTCGCCTTCGCGACTTCGCAGGCTTTCTCGACCGCGGCTTTGTGGCCCGCGATCACGACTTGCGCCGGCGCATTGAAATTGACCGCTTCGACGACGCCCGCCGCCGACGCTTCCGCACAGACCGCGCGCACCGTGTCGTCGTCGAGGCCGAGAATCGCGGCCATGCCGCCTTCGCCCACCGGTACCGCGGTTTGCATCGCCTGCGCACGGAAACGCACGAGCGGCACCGCGTCGCGGAACGCAAGCGCGCCGGCCGCGACGAGCGCCGTGTATTCGCCAAGGCTATGGCCGGCGACAAGCGCCGGCGCCGGGCCGCCCGCCTGCTGCCACGCGCGATAGATAGCGTAGGCCGCGGTCAGCATGACCGGCTGGGTATTGGTGGTGAGATTGAGATCTTCGGCGGGGCCTTCGGCGATCAGCTTGCCGAGGTCCTGGTTGAGTGCGTCGGAGGCTTCCTGAACCGTCTCACGCACGATCGCGTAATCGGCGAATGCGTTGAGCATGCCGACCGCCTGCGAACCCTGCCCAGGAAAAACGAACGCGAATTTCATATCGTCCCCAAAATCTGTTTAATCGGATGTGGCGGCCGGCCGCGGCTGCCAGATGGCGCGCGGTGTTATTCCGGCCGCACGGGCGCCGCCAGCGACGCCCCGGAATGCGTCGTCCCGCTCAGTAGCGGATGACCGACGCGCCCCACGTGAAGCCGCCGCCGACGCCTTCGATCAGCACGTTATGGCCACGCTTGATGCGGCCGTCGCGCACCGCGACGTCGAGTGCAAGCGGAATGGACGCCGCCGACGTATTGCCGTGCTCGCCCACCGTGACGACCATGCGCTCCTGCGGCAGGCCGAGCTTGCGGCAGGTGCTTTGCATGATGCGGATGTTGGCCTGATGCGGAATCAGCCAGTCGATCTGCTCGGGCTTCAGATCGGCTTTTTCCAATGCTTCGATCGCGACCTTCTCGAGCACGTTGACGGCAAGCTTGAACACCGCCTGACCGTCCATGTGCAGGAAGGCGCTGCCGGCGACCACGCCGCCATTCACGTTGCCCGGCGTGCACAGAATGTTCGAATGGCTGCCGTCCGCGTGCAGCGCGCTCGAAAGCACGCCCGGTGCGTCGGACGCTTGCAGGATCACTGCGCCGGCGCCGTCGCCGAACAGCACGCAGGTGGTGCGGTCGTTGAAATCGAGAATGCGCGAGAAAGTTTCCGCGCCGACCACGAGCGCCGTGCGATGCTGGCCGCTGCGAATCAGGGCGTCCACCGTCGCCACCGCATAGGCGAAGCCGGAGCAGACCGCCTGTATGTCGAACGCGGCACCGTGATTCTTGATCCTGAGCTTGTTCTGCAGCAGGCAGGCGGTGCTCGGGAACACGAAGTCCGGCGTGGAGGTGGCGACGACGATCAGGTCGATGGACTGCGGATCGATGTCCGCCGCTTCGATCGCTCGCTGCGACGCGATCAACGCGAGGTCGCTGGTCGTGACGTCCGGCTCGGCGAAGTGACGCGCATGGATCCCCGTGCGCGCGACGATCCATTCGTCGCTCGTTTCAACGCCTTGCCTGGCGAGACGCTCAGCCAGATCCTGATTGGTGACGCGGTTGGGCGGCAGACAGCTGCCGGTGCCCAGCACGCGGGAGTAGATTGTGGATTGAGCCATTATGCCTTCGAGGATTGCGCAGCGTAGGGCTCGGCCGGCTGGCCTGCGATCGGGCTTGCGTGACCCGCACCGCTTGCGTCGCGCGCCGCCTGTTCGAGAGAACTCGCATTCTCTTCCATCGCTCGCGCAAGGCGCTCCAGCACGCCGTTTTTGACGGCATCATACCCGCGTTTGATAGCCCACTCAAACGCGTAGGCATCGGCTGAACCGTGGCTTTTGATCACGAGACCGCGCAAGCCGAGCAGCGCGGCGCCGTTATATTGCCGATGATCGACGCGTTTCTTGAAGCGCATCAATACCGGCAGCGCGAGCACCGCCATCACCTTGGTCAGCCACGAACGGCCGAACTCTTCCTTGATGATGTTGGACAGCATCTGCGCGAGACCTTCCGACGTCTTCAGCGCGACATTGCCGACAAAGCCATCGCAGACGATCACGTCGACGGTGCCCTTGTAGATGTCGTCGCCTTCGACATTGCCATGAAAGTTGAGTGTACTCGCACGCAGCAGTTCGCCGGCGCGCTTGATGATGTCGTTGCCCTTGATGACTTCTTCGCCGATGTTGAGCAGGCCGATGGTGGGCCGCTCTTTTCCTTCGAGCGCGGACACGAGCGCGTGCCCCATCTCGGCGAACTGCAGCAGATGCTGCGGCTCGCAGTCGACGTTGGCGCCCAGGTCGAGCATCATCGTATAGCCGGTGGGATTAGGCAGGGCAAACGCGATGGCCGGGCGTTCGATGCCCGACAGCGTTTTCAGCACATAGCGCGAGACCGCCATCAACGCGCCGGTATTGCCGGCGGAAATGCAGGCTTGCGCCTCGCCTTCCTTGACGCGGTTCAGCGCCACGCGCATCGACGAATCTTTTTTCTTGCGCAGCGCGACCTCGACCGGGTCGTCCATCGCGACGACCTCGGTAGCAGGTACGACGGTCAGCGCCGGCAGATCCTGAGCCTTGAGCTTCTTCAGCTGCGCACGAATCGCACTTTCAATGCCGACGAGCAGCAACTGCGCGTCGGGATGCGAACGAACGAAGTTGACGGCAGCGGGAACGGTCACGGACGGGCCGTGGTCGCCTCCCATGCAATCTATCGTGAGCTTTACTGTCATGGAGTGCGACGAATTTCAGACACAAAAAAGCGGCAGTTGAATGCCGCCTTTTTGCCGAACCGGGAAAATGTCAAGCGAGCCGATCGCTACGCGAAACGCCACAGGGCGCATCGCAGTCAACGATTAGTCGTTCTTCGTCTTGACGACTTTCTTGCCGCGATAGTAGCCGTTCGGGCTAATGTGGTGACGTAGATGCACTTCGCCCGTGCTCGGCTCGACGGCCATCGGCGCTGCCGTCAGGAAATCGTGCGAACGGTGCATGCCGCGCTTCGACGGCGACTTCTTGTTTTGTTGAACTGCCATGACTAAAACTCCAAAAAATTTTCCGAATTCTAACACAGCCCGACACGGACTTAACCACTGGCCGAATGGCCAATGCGCCCGCATCGCGCCCCCTGCAACTGTTTAGCGCTTCTTGCCGCCCGGTTCGTCGCGTTTCAGACGTTCGAGCGCCGCGAACGGATTGCGCCGCTCGCTGGACTGGTCCGGCTTGCTGGCATCGCCAGCTTCTTCCTGCGCGGCTTCGTCGCCCTCGCCTTCGCTACCGTCCGTGCCCGAGACAAGGCTCTCGTGCACTTCGGGACAGACCTCGTGTTTGGGCACGAGCGGCAAGGAAAGCAGCAACTCTTCTTCGATCAAGTCGATGAGATCGAACTGGCGCGAGCCGACGACCACCTCGACTTCATCCTCGTCCAGCGGAAACTCTTCGGCTTCCGCCTCCGTATTGACGATCCGGTAAGTTGCATCGACGTTGAACGCCTGCGAATACGGCGTCAAGCACCGCTGGCATTCGAGCCACGCGGCACCGTGAATCGCCAGCCGCAGATAAGGCTGGGAACCTTCGGTGCCATCGTCCTGCAATTCCGGCTGCATCGTCCCTTCGGCCTGCCATGTGAACGCGGTGTCGCGATCTGGCGCTTCCGCCGGGACTTCGTTTAACATGCGCGGCAGTTGCGAGACGCGCACGACACCCGCGGCCTGACGCCCGCTCCGCGCAAACTCGAACAGATCGAGTTCATGCGGGTCGGACAGACCTGCAGGTTTGCCAGGATGTTGAGTCATGTGCGCTCCTGCGTCGGCAAACATGTTGCCGGGGTGATTCGCGAAGGATGATCAGATCCGCCGCGAAGATAATCCGGTGTGCGGGGCAGCCAGTGGGGCCCGCGGCCGTTGCGTTCACCCTGCCGGGCTTTCTTCAACCTTCCGACTGCCGAAAGCCGCTGAACGCGCCGAGACCCTTCAAGTGCAAGCATACCGTGAAAAGCCCAAAATCATATCCGTTTTGTCTTTTCGAGTCAAACACTTAAGCCCGTACGTACGGGAGCCTCGCGCGACCCCGTACGACCCGCCGCTCCCGTTGCCCGCAAACTATGCCTGAATCCTCCAAACGCCCGCCACGCCTGATTCTGGCGTCGAGTTCGCGGTATCGCCGCGAGTTGCTCGAACGCCTGCGCGTGCCGTTCGACGTCGTCGTGCCTGCGATCGACGAAACCCCGCTCGCCGCCGAAACGCCCGAAGCCACTGCGCTGCGCCTCGCCGAAGCCAAAGCGCGTGCGGTCGCCCAAGGCCTCGCCGCCGACGCACACGCGCTCGTGATCGGCTCCGATCAGGTCGCCACCTACGACGGCCTGCAGATCGGCAAACCCGGCACGCACGACAGGGCGCTCGCGCAATTGCAGGCGATGCGCGGCCGCGACGTGTTGTTCCACAGCGCGCTGTGTCTGTTCGACAGCGCGACGGACAGCGCGCAAACGATCGACGTGATCACCCGCGTGCGCTTTCGCGATCTGCCGGACGCGACGCTCGACGCCTACCTGCACGCTGAAACGCCGTACGACGTGGCCGGCAGCGCCAAATCCGAAGGGCTTGGCATCGCGCTGCTGGAGGCCATCCATTCCGACGACCCGACCGCGCTCGTCGGCCTGCCGCTTATCGCGCTGTCGCACATGCTGCTCGCGGCCAACTACCCGCTTTTGGGGGCCCGATGACCGGTACGCTCTATCTCATTCCCAACACGCTCGGCGAAGGCGACGCAAGCGCGCTCGATCTGGTACTGCCCGCGCCCGTACGCGCCCGCGCGGCGTTGCTGCACTATTACATTGGCGAAAACGCCAAAACCACGCGCGCGTTCCTGAAGAAAGTCGGCCCCGATCGGCCGATTCAAGAAATCGAGATTCGCGAACTGAACGTCAATACGCCGGCCGGCGAAATCGACAAGCTGCTCGCGCCGCTGCTGTCGGGCACCGATGCGGGCCTCGTCTCCGAGGCTGGCTGCCCGGCAGTCGCGGACCCGGGCGCGCTGCTGGTGCGACGCGCGCACGAGCGCGGCGTAAAGGTTGTGCCGCTGGTCGGGCCGAGTTCGATTCTGCTCGCGCTGATGGCATCGGGGCTGAACGGCCAAAGCTTCGCGTTTCACGGGTACCTGCCCGTCGACTTCACCGAGCGCGCCAAACGTCTGCGCGATCTCGAGCAGCAGTCGCGCAAGAGCAAGCAAACGCAGATCTTCATCGAAACGCCGTACCGGAATCGCGCACTGCTCGATACCTTGCTCGCAACCTGCGCGCCGTCGACGCTGGTCTGCGTGGCGGTCGATCTGACGCTGCCGAGCGAAGTGATCGCAAGCCGGAGCGTCGCCGACTGGAAAAAGAAGGCGGAGATCGACCTGCATAAGCGGCCGGCGATTTTTCTGATTCTGGCGGCCTGAACGTAGACACCGGCCAGGCAACTGAGGGCGACCAGGGCCTGAAACTCAAAACGCAAAGTCCGCGCGATCGGCCAAAACCGACCGCGCGGGCGTCTTTTTAAAACTGTGGATTCAACGCAGATTCATTTTCGCGCCGAGCGCCATCGCCCGAACCGCGCCGGCGCCGATGGCCGCGCCGAACTTGCGGGCAACGCGATCCGTAATGCTCTCTTTCACCGTGTAATCGACGATATCCGGCGCCTTGAAGATCTCACGCGCGACGTAATCTGCATCGCCGAAACCGTCCGCGAGTCCAAGTTCGACGCTCTTCTGCCCCGTCCAGAATAGACCCGAGAACATGTCCGATGTCTCATGCAGACGCTTGCCGCGCCCTTGACGCACCGCGTCGATGAACTGCGCGTGGATCTGATCGAGCATAACCTGCGCATGTTCGTCCATCTTCGGCGTTTCGGGCGAAAACGGATCAAAAAAGCCTTTGTTCTCACCCGATGTGTGCAGTCGGCGCTGAATCCCCAACTTGTCCATCAGGCCGGTGAAACCAAAGCCGTCCATCAGCACGCCGATCGAACCGACGATACTCGCCTTGTCGACATAGATCTTCTCCGCCGCCGCGGCCGCGTAGTAGCCGCCGGACGCGCACATGTCGCCGACCACGACATACAGCGGAATAGACGGATATTTGCCACGCAATCGCCGAACTTCGCTGTTGATAATGCCCGCTTGCACTGGACTGCCGCCCGGGCTGTTGCAATAAAGAATCACGCCGGCTGTATCGGAATCCTCAAACGCGGAATCGAGTGCAGTGTTGATATCTTGGGCGTTCGCACTCGCATCCGTCGCGATCTCGCCATCAAGCGAAACCATTGCCGTATGACGCCCAGTCGTGGCGACCCGCTCGCCCGAGAAGTTCAGCGCACCCCATACCGCCAATGCGAGCACTGCGAGGAACAGGAAGCGGAAGAAAATCCGCCAACGTCGCGAGGCGCGTTGCTCGTTGATCGCGGCCAGCGCGATGCGCTCGAGCGCGGCCCTTTCCCAGCCGGACTGCTCGGCGGGTGCACGGGAGCCGCCTCCCGAGGCAGGGTCTTTTTCGGGGGTCAAGTTGTCGGACATGCGGACAGTGGAAAATTGGAAGAGGAAATCAGCGCGTAACCGGCAGCAAATCGCCGTCAGGCAGCCAGAATACCGCACGGCCCTCGAGCGTATCGCGTTCCTCGACCTGCACGCGACGCAATCTGCCCCCGCGACACGGACCACCGACGCATTTGCCAGTATCCGGCGCGTAAATCGCGCCATGTGTCGCGCACATCAAGTATAAGCCGGACGATTCGAAGAACTGCCCTTCCTGCCAGTCGAGCTCCATCGGCACATGAGCGCAACGGTTCAAATAGCCGTAGGCGCAGCCATCATAGCGAACGAAAAACACCACGGCATCCTGCCCGCCGAGCCGCGCGTCGCGCCGGATGCCGTCGCCACCGTCGACCAGTTCGTCGGCCGCGCAAATGCGCACTGCCTGCGCAGCCGCGGCAGTAGCAGTATCCACGCCGTCGGCGCTCATGCGTTCTCCCGCAGCCAACCGGACAGATCGCTGATGCTCGACGCCACGAACTTCGGTGACATCGCATTCAGCGAATTCGCCGGATGCGCGCCATAAGTCACGCCAATGCCCGCCACGCCGGCGTTGAGCGCCATCTGCAGATCGTGTGTCGTATCGCCGATCATGACCGTGCGCGCCGTATCCTGCCCCAATTCGCGGGTGAGCTCGTGCAGCATGGCCGGATGCGGTTTCGAGAAGGTTTCGTCAGCGCAGCGTGTGCCGTCGAACAGGCTCGTCAGGCGCGCCTGGTCAAGCGCGCGATTGAGCCCGACGCGGCTCTTGCCGGTCGCGACCGCGAGCAGATAGCCGACGTCGCGCAACTCCTGGAGCATCTCGCGCACGCCGGGGAACAGCTCGGTAGTCTGGTCTTTTACAAGAAAATGAAAGCGGTAACGCTCGGAAAGCCGCGGGTAGTCAGCCGGATCGAGCGTCGGCGCGGCAATCTGCAGCGCGTCGCGCAGGCCGAGGCCGATGACGTAGCTCGCGGCTTCGTCCGCGGGAACCGGCAGGCGGAGATCGCGGCACGCCGCCTGGATGCTGCGGGTGATATGCGCGGTGGAATCCATCAGCGTGCCATCCCAGTCAAACACGATCAGATCGAATTGCTCTCTAGCCATGCAAGGTCGTCTCCGGGTTGAACCCAGTGCGTAGTTCGTTGAGTTGTTCTATAAAGCCGCGGCAGTCGGCAGGCAGCGGTGCCTCCAGCTGCAGCGGCGCGCCCGTCGCAGGATGCGTGAGCTTGAGCCGGTAAGCGTGCAGAAACATCCGCTTGATGCCGGGCTTCGCGTTGGCGCGCGCAAGCGCCTTGTTCAGCGCGAAATCGCCATATTTGGCGTCACCGACAATCGGTAGTGCCAGATGCTGCAGATGCACGCGAATCTGGTGCGTACGCCCCGTCTTCAGTTCCGCCTCCAGCAGCGCATATTCCGGCCAGCGCTCGACCAGATTGAAGATCGTGTGCGAAGCGAGGCCATCGGCCTGCACGCGCACGCGGCGCTCGCCGTCGGCGGTCAGGTACTTGTGAAGTGGCTCCTTTACCGCGCGGCGGCGACCCCAGTCGCTCGCCCATTCGCCGTGCACGCACGCGTAGTAGCGCTTGTCCATCCGGTTATCGCGAATCTGCTCGTGCAGATTGACGAGCGCCGCGCGCTTCTTCGCGAGCATCAGGATGCCCGAGGTCTCTCGATCCAGCCGATGCACGAGTTCCAGGAATTTCGCCTGCGGCCGCGCCTCGCGCATCTGCTCGATCACACCGAACGCGACACCGCTGCCCCCGTGGACCGCAACGCCGGCCGGCTTGTCGATCACGAGCAGATGCTCGTCTTCGAACAGGATGTGAAAGCGCGGCGCGGGCACGGGCACGCGGGCTGCGGCCTGATTCGGCTGCGCGACGCGGATCGGCGGCACACGCACCAGATCGCCCAGTTCGAGCCGGTACTGCGCGTCGATCCGGCCCTTGTTCACGCGCACTTCACCGCTGCGCAGGATGCGATAAATATGGCTTTTCGGCACGCCCTTGCAGACGCGCAGCAGGAAATTATCGATGCGCTGACCAGCCGACCGGTCGTCGATTTCGATCAGCGAAACCTGGTCGCTTGAAACCGAATCTTCGACCGCGCCTGCAACCGATCTCTGGGATGTTTTGCCTAACTCTTTCATTCTGAATATAATTTGCCCAGCAGTCCGCGACGGCCGGCGCAGTGTCCGGAATGCGGCGGATTGCGCGAGCGCAAGCGATAAACCGTTATTTTACTTGCGCCGGGGTCTGGTTGCTCGCCCTGAAAATGAGATGCAACAAGTTGCACGCACGAAGTCAGCTCCCGGCAGGGACGGCGCCCGCAGGCGCGTTCGGTCAAGGTCGGCTTCGACGGTAACGGAATTTTGGTAAAAAAGAATTTAGCTTTCAGCTTCGTGATCCGGGTGGTATGACGCCCAGCTGGACGAAGCTGCAAGTCGCGAAAATACGGCGTGCGCCCAAGGCGTCTTGTAGAAAGTACAAGACATGGCGACGTCAAAAGAAGGCGAGACACCCCCAGCAGGAAAAGACGCGCCGCCTGCGCGAACTTCCCGTTGCGGCATGACCGCGGACTTCGGCCCTTTGCTCGCGCGCCCATTTGGCGCGCCGGCTTCAGAGGGCGAAGACTTATGAAGGTCTGCTGGCTAAACGCGGCGTGTCAGGCCATGATTTGAAGCCGTGTTCGCATGTGCCCTGCGGCACCGTGCCCTTTTTTTATCGGGCTGGGCCCTCTCAGGCAATTCTCCCGCCATCTTTCCCGCTCCAGCGTGTTTGTGAAAACACAATAAGACGCGGCACGCCTACTCTCCCCGCTCTCGCGACTGACAACCGCGCGGCTGGGCCGGCGAGGCCGCTCTGGAGCCGTTCAATGAAACGAATGTTGTTCAACGCGACGCAGCAGGAAGAGCTGCGCGTCGCCATCGTCGATGGGCAAAAACTCATCGACATCGATATCGAAACCGCCGGTCGCGAACAGCGCAAAGGCAATATTTACAAGGGCATCATCACGCGCATCGAGCCGTCGCTCGAGGCCTGCTTCGTCAACTACGGCGAAGACCGTCACGGCTTCCTGCCGTTCAAGGAAGTCGCCCGCCAGTACTTCCGCGATGGCGTCGACATGCGTTCCGCACGCATCCAGGACGCACTGAAGGAAGGTCAGGAACTGATCGTCCAGGTCGAAAAGGAAGAACGCGGCAACAAGGGCGCAGCCCTGACCACGTTCATTTCGCTCGCCGGCCGCTATCTGGTGCTGATGCCGAACAACCCGCGCGGCGGCGGTGTGTCGCGCCGGATCGAAGGCGACGACCGTCAGGAACTGCGCGAAACCATGGCGCAGCTGCAACTGCCGGAAGGCATGAGCATCATCGCGCGCACGGCCGGCATCGGCCGCAGCGCCGAAGAGCTGCAGTGGGACCTGAACTACCTGATGCAGCTGTGGCGCGCAATCGAAGCCGCGTCGCAAAGTGGCACGGCCGGCCAGCCGATGCTGATCTATCTCGAATCGAGCCTCGTGATCCGCGCGATTCGCGACTACTTCCAGCCCGATATCGGCGAAATCCTGATCGACACGACCGAAATCCATGACCAGGCCCGCGCCTTCATGGACATCGTGATGCCGGACAACGTCGGCAAGGTAAAGCGCTACCACGACGACGTGCCGCTCTTCTCGCGCTTCCAGATCGAGCACCAGATCGAAACCGCGTACTCGCGCACCGTGCCGCTGCCGTCGGGCGGCGCGATCGTCATCGACCACACCGAAGCGCTCGTCGCGATCGACGTGAACTCGGCGCGCGCCACCAAAGGCGCGGACATCGAGGAAACGGCCGCGCGCACGAACCTCGAAGCCGCCGACGAAGTCGCTCGCCAGTTGCGTCTGCGCGACCTGGGCGGCCTGATCGTGATCGACTTCATCGACATGGAATCGGCCAAGAGCCAGCGCGAAGTCGAACAGCGCCTGAAAGACGCGCTCAAGCACGACCGCGCCCGCGTCCAGATGGGCAAGATCTCGCGCTTCGGCCTGATGGAGCTGTCGCGTCAGCGTCTGCGTCCGGCGCTGTCGGAAGGCAGCCACGTCACGTGTCCGCGTTGTAACGGCACGGGCCACATCCGCGATACCGAATCGTCCGCGCTGCAAGTGCTGCGGATCATTCAGGAAGAAGCAATGAAGGAAAACACCGCGGCGATCCACTGCCAGGTGCCGGTCGAAGTGACCGCCTTCCTGTTGAACGAGAAGCGCGCCGAAATCAACAAGATCGAGTCGCGTTTCAAGGTCAACGTCGTGCTGATCCCGAACAAGCACCTCGACACGCCGCACTACAAGCTCGAGCGTCTGCGTCACGACGACGCGCGCCTCGACGAGCCGCGCGCATCGTGGAAGATGGCCGAAGAAGCGGCCCGCGAACTCGAATCGGAAACCGGCTACAGCAAGCGCGCTGAGGAAGTGAAGCCGAAGCAGGAAGCGGCGGTCAAGGGCATCACGCCCGAGAAGCCGGCTCCGAGCGCGCCGGCCCGCCCGGCGGCTATCCCCGCTCCGGTCGCGGTGACGCCGGCCAGTGGCGGCTTCATCGGCTGGCTGAAGAATCTGTTCGGCATGCAGCCGGCTGCTCCGGCGCCCGCCGCGCCGGCCACCACCGACAAGCAGGCCCGTCCGCAACGCGGCGAGCGCACCGAGCGCGGTGAGCGCACGGGCGAGCGCGGCGGCGATCGCAACCGCAATCGCCGTGGCGGCGCAGGCGGTCGCGACGCGGCAGCGCGTGGCGAAGGCGTGACCGGCGGCCGTCAGGCGCAAGGTCAGCAGCCGTCGCCGCGTCGCGAGGAACGCGAAGGCCGCGAGGCACGCGAGGGCCGCGAACCGCGCGCGCCGCGTGAGCAACGCGAACCGCGTGAGGCCCGTGAAGGCCGTGAACTGCGTGAGGCTCGCGAGCCGCGTGAAGCGCGTGAACCGCGCGAGGCTCGCGAACGCGACACCCGCAGCGCCGAGCGCGCGGAAGCCGTCGAAGGCACGGCACGCGGTGAGCGTCGCGAGCGTGGCGAGCGCGCTGAACGCGTCGAGCGTGGCGAGCGTCGCAAGCCGCAGGCGGAAGCCGCCTCGGCGCTGACGCAAACCGACACGCCAGCTGCCGACGAACTGGCGCGCAACCGCGCCGCAGCGGGTGAAAACGGCGTGCCGGTCGATCAGGAAACAGTCGCACGTGACGGCGAAGAGCGTCGTCGTCGTCGCCGCGGCCGTCGTGGTGGTCGTCGCGAGCGTGAAGAGGACGTGAATGGCAATCTCGCGGCGGATGTCGCGGAAGCCGAAGGCGACAACGTTGCCGCCAGCGACGAAGCGCCGGTGCGCACCCAGCAGCCGGTCGAGCACACGCCTGCAGCCAGCGAAGCGAAGGAAGTGACCCCGGTCGAAGTGGTGGTCGCCGCTGTCGCAACGGAAAGCGCCGTCGTGGCCGAACTGCATGCGGCAGCCGAAACGCCGGCTCTCGCCGCGGAAAATGCCGCGAAGACCGAAAAGGTCGTGCCGGTCGAAGAGGCCCCGGCCGCGTCCATCGAACCCGTGGCGGCGGAGCCGGCTATCGAAGCGCCAGCGCAGGCAGAGCAAGCCGCGTCGGCCGTGAGCGAACCGGTTACGCCGGCCGCTTCGGTCGAATCCGCCGCGCATGCCGAATCCCCGGCAGTCGAGCCGGCCCTGGAAGTGCAGCCGACCGTCCCGACCGAACCGCGAGCCGTCCCGGCTGCGCTCGACACCGCGGCTCCGGCCACGATCGTCGAGGCGCCGGCAGCCGTGCCGGCACCGCAGGCCGAAATCGTCGAGCCGCAACCGGTCGTCGCAACGGAACCGGCCGTGGTCGAACCGGCGCCCGTCGCCGCGGCCCCGCAGCCGGCCCCCGTCCGCAGCGCAGCCCCCGCCGCCGCATCGGCCGACGCCTTGCAGCCGATCCTCGAGCAGGCTGGCCTGATCTGGGTGAACACCGACGCCGACAAGCTGCGTGCCGCGCAGGAAGCGGCGGCGCAGACGGTCAAGCCGCCGCGCGTGACCCGTGAGCGCAAGGCGCTGCCGCCAGACGACCACACGCCGATGCAACAGGTCGAAACGATCAAGCATCCGCAGTAAGCCGCGTCGTTGTTCGTGAAAAAGCCCGCCCTTTCCGGCGGGCTTTTTCTTTGGGCGGTCATTTGTCGCCGCGAGCCGCGCCGCTCCGCTCCCCGTATACCCCGATAACGTCCGTCGCGCATCTGCCGCCACCGGCATTTCCGATAGAATCAAATCATCCCCGTCCGTTAAAGCACCTGACGAAGCATTTCATGTCACGACGCATCATCCCTGTTGCCGATCTCAGCGCGGCGCCGGTCATCACCGGCCCAGTGCAGACACCTAGCGGCGTGCTGCACGATGCGCTCGCGCGTCCGCTGCACGATCTGCGCATCTCGGTGACGGACCGCTGCAACTTCCGCTGCGTGTATTGCATGCCGCGCGCAGTGTTCGACAAGGACTATGCTTTCCTGCCGCACAGCGCGTTGTTGAGTTTCGAGGAGATCGAGCGGCTCGCGCAGTTGTTCGTCGCGCATGGCGTCGAGAAAATTCGCCTGACCGGCGGCGAGCCGCTACTGCGCAAAAACCTCGAATTCCTGGTCGACCGGCTCGCCCGGTTGACCACGCCTGCGGGCCGTCCGCTCGATCTCACGCTGACCACCAACGGCTCGCTGCTCGCGCGCAAGGCGCGCAGCCTGAAGGACGCCGGCCTCACCCGCGTGACCGTCAGCCTCGACGCGCTCGACGACGCGCTGTTCCGCCGCATGAACGACGCCGACTTCGCAGTCGCCGACGTGCTCGATGGCATCGCCGCCGCGCACGCGGTCGGGCTCGCGCCGGTCAAAGTCAACATGGTCGTCAAACGCGGTACCAACGACGGCGAAATCGTCCCCATGGCGCGTCATTTCAAAGGCACGGGCGCGGTGCTGCGCTTCATCGAGTACATGGACGTCGGCACCTCGAACGGCTGGAACATGACCGAAGTGCTGCCTTCCGCCGAGGTCGTCACGCGCATCGCCGAGCATTTCCCGCTGGTGCCGCTCGAAGCGCACAGCGCCGCCGAAACTGCGCAACGCTGGGGTTATGTCGACGGCGGCGGCGAGATCGGCGTCATTTCTAGCGTCACCCGCGCGTTCTGCGGCAATTGCACGCGCGCGCGTTTGTCGACCGAGGGCAAGCTATACCTGTGCCTGTTCGCATCGACCGGACATGACCTGCGCGCGCTGTTGCGCGGCGGTGCGAGCGATGCCGGGATCGCCACCGCCATCGCCGAAATCTGGCAGGGCCGCGGCGACCGCTACTCGCAGCTGCGCGGCAGCCAGCCGGCCGATCAGGGCGAGCCGGCCAAGCGTCGCGTCGAAATGTCCTACATCGGCGGCTGAGCGGCCGACGCATGTCCATCCCCCGCGAACAGATCACTGGCCTCGTGCTCGCGGGCGGGCGCGGCACGCGCATGGGCGGCGTCGACAAGGGGTTGCAGCCGCTGCACGGCGAACCGCTCGCCGCTCACGTGCTGCGGCGCCTCGCGCCGCAGACCGGCCCGCTGATGATCAGCGCGAACCGCCATTCCGACACCTACGCGGCGCTCGGCGCGCCATATCGCGCAAGGCTCGTCGCCGACACCCTCCCCGACTTTCCCGGCCCGCTCGCCGGCATGCTCGCCGGACTGCGCGCCGCCGGCACGGCGTACCTGCTGAGCGCGCCCTGCGATTCGCCGTGGCTACCGGCCGACCTCGCCGCGCGCCTCGCGGATGCGCTCGACGCGAACCACGCCGACATCGCAACGGTCACCACCGTCGACACCGGTGGAGAAACCTCCCTGCACCCGGTATTCGCACTGATGCGCACCGCTGTCGCGGACGACCTGGCCGCGTTTCTGGCCTCCGGCGAGCGCAAGGTCCGCGCGTGGTACGCGCGCCACAAGACGGTCGAAGTCATCTTTGCCGACGAGCGCGCGTTCTACAATGCCAACTCGTTACAAGAACTCGCCGACCTCGAACGCAATCGGGGCCCCGGCTGACATCCGCTCCGGCCGCACGGCAACAGCCGCGCCCGTCACCGGTCGCGACGCCCAGCCATTCATGACCACGCTCAACGACTTTTCCCGCTGCGTCGCGCAGTACGATCCTCATGCGCTACCCGTCCCGGCCGCTCAGGCGATCGTCCGGCAGTGGGCGACGCCGGTCGCGGCCGTCGAGCGCCTGGCGTTGCGCGATGCACTCGACCGCGTGCTAGCCGCCGACATCGTGTCGCCGATCGACGTGCCCGCGCACGACAACTCCGCGATGGACGGCTACGCGTTCAATCACGCGGCGCTCGCGGCCGCTATGCGAGGCGGCGCGGACAGCGTCGAGCTGACGGTCGCCGGCAAGGCGCTCGCCGGTCATCCGTTCGCGGGCCGCGTCGCGGCGAACCAGTGCGTGCGCGTGATGACGGGCGCCTGCATGCCCGCCGGTTGCGACACCGTCGTGCCGCAGGAACAGGTGGAGCGCGACGGCGCGGATTCCACGTCGATCCGCTTCGCCGCCAGCGCGGTGGCGGCGGGCGCGAACCGCCGCCGCGCCGGCGAAGACCTCGCGCGCGGCCACGTCGCGCTGCATGCCGGCCGCATCGTGCGCGCGTCGGACCTCGGCCTGCTCGCGTCGCTCGGCATTGGCGAAGTCAGCGTGCGGCGGCGTTTGCGCGTCGCGTTCTTTTCGACCGGCGACGAACTGCGCTCGCTCGGCGAGCCGCTCGACGCGGGCTCGGTCTACGACAGCAACCGCTACACGCTGTTTGCGATGCTGCGGCACCTGAACATCGACGCGCTCGATCTCGGCGTCGTGCGTGACGAGCCGGCCGCGCTCGAAGCCGCGCTGCGCAGTGCCGCGGCCAACGCCGACGTGGTGCTGACTTCGGGCGGCGTGTCGGTGGGCGAAGCGGACTTCACGAAGCAGCTGCTACAGACCTTCGGCGACGTCGCCTTCTGGAGTCTCGCGATGCGCCCCGGCCGGCCGCTCGCGTTCGGCCGCCTGTGGTCCGGCGCACAGCCCGGGCTCGGCAAACCTGCGCTATTCTTCGGCCTGCCCGGCAACCCGGTCGCCGTGATGGTGACGTTCTATCAGATCGTGCGCGAAGCGCTGCTGCTGATGGCCGGCGCGACGCCGCGGCCGCTGCCGGTGATTCACGCGACGAGCCGCGTGGCGGTGGGCAAGCGCGCGGGCCGCACCGAATTCCAGCGCGGCATCGCCGAACAGGACGCGCACGGATACTGGCACGTGAGCCCGACCGGGTCGCAAAGCTCAGGCGTGCTGAGCTCGATGAGCGAAGCGAACTGCTTCATCGTGCTCGGCCACGACGAGGGCGACATCGACGTCGGCGATCGCGTGTCGATCATGCTGTTCGACGGTCTCATCTGACGTTCCAGGCGGCGCATCGATCGCACGACATCGGCACCACAGCAGCACTTCATCGACACGCCACCCACTATCACTACTACGACACACGGGTTTGACTTACATGAAAAAACAGATCTCGTTCATCGCACCGGGACAGACGGCCAAAGCGCTGATCCTCGTGTATCTGACATTCTCGGTGCCGATCGTGCTGCTCGGCGTGGTGGTCGCGTTCGTGCGATATGGCTCGGTCGAGCTGAGCACGGTGTTCAGCGCGCTGCTGCTGAACGCGATCCTCGGCTTCGTGCTGTTGTGGATCGCGTGCCACGCCTACAACTGGGTCGCGTCGCGCTTCGGTGGTATCGAAATCCATCTGGCCGACGCGCCGGAAGAAGCGTAATGCCCGCGACGATCCGCGCCGCCAAGCCCGCGGATACCGGCGCGATCTTCGCGCTCACCTACGAACTCGCGCAGTTCGAGAACCTCACGCACATCTTCGTCGCGACGGAACATAGCCTGCGCGACGCGCTGTTCGGCGCGCGGCCGTCGATCGAAGCGCTGGTTGCCGAAGACGCGGGGAGCATCGTGGGCTATGCACTGTTCTTCCACAATTTTTCGAGCTTCGCGGGCCGCCGCGGGCTCTATCTCGAAGACGTCTACGTGCAGCCCGCGCAGCGGGGCAGCGGGCTCGGCACCGCGCTTCTGCGACACGTCGCGGCGCTGGCGGTGGAGCGGCAATGTGCGCGCTTCGAGTGGACCGTGCTCGACTGGAATCAGCCGGCGATCAGCTTCTATCAGAAGATGGGGGCGACGGTGTTGCCGGACTGGCGCGTCGTGCGCGTGACGGGCGATGCGCTGGTGCGGCTGGCTGCGAGGGCCTGAATTCCAGCGCCTCGCCCCTCATTGCTCATCAGGCTCCACATTCGACAGCGCATCGCCGAGCAATCCGCTCGCCTCGTCGCCCGGTAACGCCTCGACGTCGCGCAGCTTGCGGTTCATCATGCGCGTGCGCGTTTCCGCGGCCTCGATCGAACGCGTGACGGTTTCGAGCTGCGCCTTGGTCTTCGCGAGCACGTCGCCGAATTTGCCGAACTCCGTCTTCACCGCGCCGAGTACCTGCCACACCTCGCTCGAACGCTTTTCGATCGCGAGCGTGCGGAAACCCATCTGCAGACTATTGAGCAACGCGGTCAGCGTGGTCGGCCCCGCAATCGTCACGCGATAGTCCCGCTGCAGCAGATCCGTGAGTCCCGGTCGGCGCAGCACTTCCGCGTACAGGCCTTCGGTCGGCAGGAACAGCAGCGCGAAGTCGGTCGTATGCGGCGGCGCCACGTACTTCTCCGCGATCGTGCGCGCCTCCGCGCGAATTCGCACTTCGAGCGCGCGCGATGCTTCCTCGACCGCGACCGGATCGGCGCGCTCCTGCGCTTCGATCAGCCGCTCGTAGTCCTCGCGCGGGAATTTGGCGTCGATCGGCAGCCATACCGGCGTATTCGCGCCGCCGGGCTCCGGCCGCCCCGGCAGACGAATCGCGAACTCCACGCGATCGGCGCTCTTCGGCACCGTCGCGACGTTCTTCGCGTATTGATCGACGGTCAGCACTTGTTCGAGCAAGGCTTCGAGCTGCACTTCGCCCCACGTGCCGCGCGTCTTCACGTTGGTCAGCACACGCTTCAGATCGCCGACGCCGGCCGCCAGCGTCTGCATTTCACCGAGGCCGCGATGCACCTGTTCGAGCCGGTCGGACACGAGCTTGAACGACTCGCCGAGACGCTGCTCAAGCGTTGCGTGCAGTTTTTCGTCCACGGTGCGGCGCATTTCCTCGAGCCGCGTCGCGTTGTTCGCCTCGATGTCCTTCAGACGCTGCTCGATCGTCGCGCGCACTTCGGCGAAGCGCCGGTCGTTCGCCTCGGTTAGTTGCCCGAGTTGCAGGCTCAGCGTGTCGCCGAACTGCTTCAGCGAGCGGCCCTGCTCGTCGCGCGCCTGCTGCGCCTGTGCCTGCAGGCTGTGACGCACGGCGTCGAGCTGTTGCGCGAAGCCGTCGATCTTGCCGCCCTGCACCGTCGTCATGCTGCTGAACTGCGCGGCGAGCGTCTGCTGAAAATGCGCGAAGCCGCCGCTTTGCTCGGTGCGCGACACGCGCGCGGTCTCGGCGATGTCGTTGCGCAGTTGCCGCTCGAGCCGCTCGGCGGTATGCGCCTGCGCGTCGACGACGGCATCGACGCGTTCGTTCAGCATCTCGAACTGTTCGCGCTGCTCCGTGCGGTCGTGACCGCGTAGCAGCAAGGCCAGTGCGATCACGAGGGCAACCGCCAGCACCGCGACGGCCGCCACCAGAATCATTGTCATGAACGCGCCTTGCCGATCACGTCGGGGTTGATCGGATTCGGCGGCTGACCGGCGCGCGGTCCTGCGCCGAGGCCGGCGATCAGGTTGTCCGCGGCGAGATTCGCCATGGCGCGGCGCGTGGTTTCGGTCGCGCTCGCGATGTGCGGCGTCAGCACGACGTTCGGCACGTTCAGCAGCGCCGGGTGCAGTTGCGGCTCGCCTTCGAACACGTCCAGACCGGCCGCCGCGATGCGCCTGTCACGCAGCGCATCGGCCAACGCCGCATCGTCGACGATGCCGCCGCGCGCGATGTTGGTGAGCGTCGCGCTCGGCTTCATCAGCGCCAGTTCGGCCGCGCCGATCGTGTGGTGGTTGCCTTTGTTGTACGGCAGCACCAGCACGACGTGGTCGGCGCGCCGCAGCAGATCCTCTTTCGACACGTACTCCGCGTTCAGCTCGGCCTCGATTTGCGGCGCGACGCGCGAGCGATTGTGATAGATGACCCGCATGTTGAAGCCCTGCGCGCGCCGCGCGAGCGCCTGGCCGATGCGGCCCATGCCGATCACGCCGAGCGTCGAACCGTATAGGTCGCTGCCGAGGAAGCCGTCGTAGCTCCACTTCTGCCAATGTCCGGCGCGCAGCCAGTGCTCCGATTCGGCGATGCGGCGCGCGGCGGCCATCATCAGCGCCCAGCCGAAATCGGCGGTCGATTCGTTCAGCACGTCCGGCGTGTTGGTGCCGAGTACGTTCGCCGCGTTGAACGCGGCCATGTCGAAGTTGTTGTAGCCGACCGCCATGTTCGACACGACGCGCAGACGCGGCGCCGCGGCGAGCACGCCCGCGTCGATCATCTCGCCGGCCGTCAGCGCGCCGTCCTTGTCCGCGAGACGGCGCTTCAGTTCGTTGGCGGGCAACACGTCGCCCTCGTTCCAGTCGACGTCGAAGTACTGCTTGAGCCGGTCGATCACGTCGGGAAAGATCGAACGGGCAACGAGGATTTTCTGCAATGCAAGTCTCCGTATCGCACGTCGAGGGATTGTCTCGGCGTTGCAGAGTCAGCGTTCAAAAAAGAGCCAGCCGGTCAGCGCGAACAACGGCAGCAGCACCGCGCCGGACCAGCCCAGATACGCAAAAAAGCTCGGCATGCGCACGCCGCGCGATTGCGCGATCGCCTTCACCATGAAGTTCGGCGCGTTGCCGATGTAGGTGTTCGCGCCCATGAACACGGCGCCGGCCGAAATCGCCGCGAGCGTGGTCGCGCCGGTGGTCATCAAGGTCTGCGCATCGCCGCCGGCCAGGTTGAAGAACACGAGGTAGGTCGGCGCGTTGTCGAGAAACGAAGATAGCAGGCCGGTCGCCCAGAAGTACATGATGTCGCGCGGCTCGCCTGACGGATCATTGACCAGATGGACGATGCCCGCGAACGCGCCGGCTTCTCCCGCGCGCAGGATCATGATGACCGGCACGATCGTCACGAAGATGCCGGCGAACAGTTTGGCGACTTCCTCGATCGGCGCCCACTTGAAGTCGTTGCCCGCGCGGGCCGCGCGCGGTGTCCACGCGAGCGATAGCAGCGTGACGACGATCAGCGCGGCGTCGCGCACGATGTTTTGCAACGCGACGTGCGTGCCGAGCACGTCGAATGTGATTTGCGGGCGCCACAGTCCGCTCATCAGCACGAACGCGATCAGCGCGGCGAGCAGCACGAAATTGATCTTGCCGTCGATGCCGAGCGGCGCGCCGTCGGGCGTCGGATCGAGGAAAGCTGAACGCACCTCCTCGCGCTTGTGAAAGTAGTACGAGTCAAGCGCATAGAACGCGGCGAGCAGCATGCCGCTCACGAACAGCATCGGCCGCGCGAGATGCGTGGTGGTCCAGAAAAAGCTCACGCCTTCGAGAAAACCGAGGAACAGCGGCGGGTCGCCGAGCGGCGACAGCGAGCCACCGACGTTCGCGACGAGGAAGATGAAGAACACGACCACGTGGGTCACGTGGCGGCGATTGTCGTTTGCGCGCAGCAACGGGCGGATCAGCAGCATCGCCGCGCCGGTCGTACCCATCACGCTCGCGAGCAAGGTGCCGAGCGCGAGAATCGCGGTGTTCAGACGCGGTGTGCCATGCAGGTTGCCGCGCACGCAGATGCCGCCCGCGACGGTATAGAGCGCGGTCAGCAGGATGATGAATGGGATGTACTCGTCGAGCATGGCATGCGCGAGCGCGCCGAGCGCCGCGCTCGCGCCGAAGCTCACGGCAAGCGGCACGATGAACGCGAGCGCCCACGCCGCGGCGATCTTGCCGAAGTGGTGATGCCAGAGGGCTGGCGCGATCAGCGGAAGGATCGCGATCGACAGCAGCACACCCGCGAAGGGCAAGCCCCACAACGCCGACAAGCGCGCGCCGTCGAGGAGCGTCTCAGCCTGCACGGACGGCGAGCACAGCGCAAGCATCGACGCAACGGCGAGCCACCGGCCCGCGCGGCCGGCCTGCGAATTCATGCCGATACAGGCCGCGCGACGGCTTGCAACCGCACGCACGACAGATAACGCGTGTGTCGCGTATGCGCTGGCACGCCGCCGCGCGACGCGTTCAAGCATCCTGCACGACGATCGCATGCACCCGGTAGGGGCCGTGCGCGCCCAGCACGATGGTCTGCTCGATGTCGCCGGTGCGCGATGGTCCCGACACGAAATTGACCGCGCGCGGCAGCTCGCCGCGTTCCTTGCGGATCAGGTCGAACGCCTCTTCATGACCCGCGACGATCCGCGAGCCCGGCACGATCGCGATGTGCGTCTCCGGCAGCAGCCCGGCCGACGCATACGTCTCGGGACCGGACAGCAACACGAGCGTGCCGGTCTCCGCGGTCGCGCAGAAACAGCCGGTGAGACCGACCACGTCATTGTCTTGCGGTTTGCGAAATTCGACGGCGAGGCCGGCTGCGGCCCACGGCAGATCGCGCAGCGTTTGCCACGCGATGGCCTGCAACGGCAAACCGTGTTGCGTCAGATAGCGATGCGCGGCGGCGGGTACATCGGCGAAGGTCTGAACGGTGTCGACAGTACTCGCCATTTTCTGCGCTTCCTCGATGAAGCGCGCGCGCAGATCGGTGGGCATGTCCGGACGCGGGCCGGCCGGATGACGCGCGAGATAGTCCGCCGCGGCTTCGCGCTCGGCGGCGCTCGGTTCGGGCTCGCGCCCTTGCGCGGCGCGGATGCGCGTCAGGATGTTGCGGCGGGCAATCGATGTGTCCATGGGCGAAATCCTCGTGTCGACGGCCGTGCGATATGGCGAGGATTATACCGGCCGCGCTCCGCGCGAACACCCTGGCCGAACGGCATATTGCCGCCAGTCGATAGCGCGGCGACACTGTTCGCCGTGCCCCCGAACACGAGCAGATCATGGTCAGGCGACGAACCGAAAAGCAGTCCGCAAAGCGCGCTACCTGGCCGCCTCTTCTTCCGGCTGCGCGATGCCGAACACCTGGCGCAGATACGCGAGATACGCCTTGTCCTCGCACATGTTCTTGCCCGGCGAGTCCGACAATTTCGCGACCGGCTGACCGTTGCAACGAACCATCTTGATCACGATCTGCAGCGGGTTGTAGCCGAGGTCGTTGGTCAGATTGGTGCCCACGCCGAACGCGAGCTTGCAGCGGCCGCGGAAGCGCTCGTATAGCTGCAGCACCTTCGGGATGTCGAGCGCGTCGGAGAACACGAGGACCTTGGTGCGCGGGTCGCAACGATTCGCCTCGTAGTGTTTGAGCAGGCGCTCGCCCCAGTCGAATGGGTCGCCGGAATCGTGGCGAGCACCGTCGAACAGCTTGCAGAAGTACATGTCGAAGTCGCGCAGGAACGCCTGCATGCCGTACACATCGGAGAGCGCGATCCCGAGGTCGCCGCGATATTCCTTCGCCCACATCTCGAAGCCGAAGATCTGCGAGTCGCGCAGCCGCGGACCGAGCGCCTGGCAAGCCTGCAGGTACTCGTGCGCCATCGTGCCGAGCGGTGTCAGGCTGTGCTTCATCGCGTAGAAGACGTTGCTCGTGCCGGCGAACTGCTCGCCGAGACCGTCCTTGAGCGTGAGGATCACTTCCTCGTGCCACTGCTTCGAGAAGCGGCGGCGCGTGCCGTAATCGGCGATCTTGCAGTCGGCGAACTCCGGACGAGCGCCGAGCAGTTGAATCTTGTCGAGCAGACGGCCACGGCCTACGTGATAGTCGGGCGTTTGCTGGGTGTTGCGGAAATAGACTTCGTTGACGATCGCGAGCACCGGAATTTCGAAGAGGATCGTATGCAGCCACGGCCCCTTGATGTCGATGTCGATTTCGCCATTGCCCTTCGGCGACGGCGTGATCGAAATGTACTTCTCGTTCAGATGGAACAACGCGAGGAACTCGATGAAGTCGCCCTTGATGAAGCGCATGCGGCGCAGGTAGTCGAGTTCGTCGTCGGCGAAACGCAGTTCGCAGAGCTTGCGCACTTCGTCGCGAATCTCGTCGACGTACGGCACCAGATCGACGTTCGGCGTGCGGCAGCGGAAGCGGTACTCCACGTTGGCGGCGGGGAAGTGATGCAACACCACCTGCATCATCGTGAACTTGTACAGATCGGTATCGAGCAGCGAAGTAATAATCATGATGGTACGAACTGGACCGCTGAAAAACGAAAAGGGCTCACTGCACCCTTGCAACGGACGCGCTGAGCCGAGCGGCGCGCCAACCTGATGCATGTTACCCGAATGCGTCCGCATCCAGCGTGCCACCGGGCCTTCGCCGCCATTGCGCGGCCGCTCGCGGCACCCCATAAACTAATCACAAAAACATATAAGACGCACGGCCCGATGCTTTATGCGCCTGTTGACGTTACGTTACAATAGTGCTTTTGGCGTCCGCGCCCTCCCCGATTCCGCATGCAGGAGCTGCCTGAATGACTCACGTTGTGACCGAAAGCTGCATCAAGTGCCGCTATACCGACTGCGTCGATGTGTGCCCGGTGGACTGCTTTCGCGAAGGTCCCAACTTCCTCGCGATCGACCCCGATGAATGCATCGACTGCGCCGTGTGCGTGGCCGAGTGCCCGGTGAACGCCATCTATGCCGAAGAAGACGTGCCGGGAGACCAGCAGGACTTCATCGCGCTGAACGCCGACCTGGCGAAAGCGTGGCCGAGCATCACGAAGACCAAGGCACCGCTGCCGGAAGCCGAGGAATTCAAGGATGTGAAGGAAAAGCTCGCGCTGCTCGCGCGCTGAGCGCGAGCCGCCTGTCACCTGCCTTGGCCGTTCAGATTCAGTATCAGGATGAACGCCGAGGTATTGACAGACGTTTCAGCTGCCTCTAAAATTTCGTTTCTCTGCTGTTGTTGTTCTGTTCCTCGATAGCTCAGTCGGTAGAGCGCCGGACTGTTAATCCGTAGGTCCCTGGTTCGAGCCCAGGTCGAGGAGCCAAGAATTGCAAAAGCCCGTTAATCAGACGGGTTTTTTTATGTAGATCAAGTTGTACTGCTGTTCCTCGATAGCTCAGTCGGTAGAGCGCCGGACTGTTAATCCGTAGGTCCCTGGTTCGAGCCCAGGTCGAGGAGCCAAAAATTTTGAAAGGCCCGCATCCATGCGGGCCTTTTTGTTTTTGTGCCACGACGGACAGCCTCACGCGCGCCGCGCGCCGTTATACGATGGCGCCTTCACGGCGCACGTTTCGCCCCGCTCTGGCGCCGGCCCACTCCAGACACTCAACCGGCACGCTCATGAAATCCACCTCGCTACGCATCGCGCTCGCGGCCGCCGGCGCCCTGCTGCTTTCTTCGGCGCGCGGCGAAGAAATCGCCAGCGTCAATACGAATTTTCACGTTACCGGCTCCGACCGCGTGGTCGTGGAGGCCTATGACGATCCCATCGTGCAAGGTGTCACCTGCTACGTGTCGCGGGCGCGGACGGGCGGCGTCAAAGGCACGCTCGGCATCGCCGAAGATCCGACCGAGGCGTCGATCGCGTGCCGCCAGATCGGGGAGTTGCATTTCACCGGCCCCGTCAAGCAGAAGGACGACGTGTTCTCGGTCAGCATGTCGCTGATCTTCAAGTCGCTGCACGTGGTGCGCGTGGTCGACACGAAGCGCAACGCCCTGGTCTATCTGACCTACAGCGACCGCGTCGTCAGCGGCAGCGCGAAAAACAGCGTGAGCGCCGTGCCGATGCCCACTGGCACGACGATTCCGGTCAAGTAAGGCAAGTCAGGACAAGTACCGGCAATTGACGGCACCCGCGGCACGCGGCGCGGCGCTGCACACCCGCCGCCGTCCCCGACAACGACGCGTTAAACTGACCGGTCCAGCCAGACTTTCGTCATGACCGCCACCCCTCGTTTCCGCGATTCCGCCCGCTACTGGCGCACGCCGCTACTGCCCGGCGCGGATCTGCTCACCGCCGAATATCACGATCACGAGTTCGCGCCGCATTGGCACGACGCCTACACGATCCCGGTGATCGTCGCGGGTGCGGAATGCTATCGGTATAACGGCGAGCACCATGTCGCCGAAGCGGGCAGCGTGCCGGTCATCAACCCGGGCGAGTTGCACACGGGGTCGAAGGCGGTCGAGGCGGGCTGGCGGTATCGCGTGATGTACGCGCCGGTCGGGTTCCTCTGCGCGCTGGCCGACGAAGTCGCCGGCAAGCCGCAGGCCTTACCGTGGTTCGCGCCCGGCGTGATCCGCGATGCCGATCTCGCGACGCGGCTCGCGCACGCCCACCGTCTGCTCGAAGCCGGCGACGACGCGCTCGCCGCCGAAACCGCGATGCTCGACGCGCTGTCCACGTTGCTGGTCCGCTATGCGCGGACGCGCCCCGCCACCGCTCGCGTCGCCACCGACGACACTCGCGTCGCACTGATGCAGGAGCGTCTGACCGGCGACCTCGTCGAACCGGTGACGCTCGCCGAGGTCGCGAAGGCAGCGGGTCTGTCGCCGTTCCACGCGGCGCGGCTATTCACCCAATCGACCGGCCTGCCGCCCCACGCGTGGCGCAATCAGGTGCGCCTGCAGCGCGCGCTCGCGCCGTTGCGCGCCGGCGTCCCGGTGACCGACGTCGCCGCCGCGAGCGGCTTCACCGATCAGAGCCATTTCACGCGGCATTTCCGGCGCATGTTCGGCGTGCCGCCGGGCCAATGGCAAGGAACGCAGCGCGGTTCGTAACGCGATGCGGCACCGCCGGCGCCTGCACCGCGCGCCGCGAGCGTGCCGCCGCAATCCGTCAGCCGGTCATCAGCCATCCCCCCGCTACACCGTAGCACCCCATCCGCAACCCGCCGCAAGAACGTACAAGTCCGAACGCCGGTCAGCCGCTATGCTTCCGACATCAAGGAGGCTTAGATTGACCGATTCCACCCAAGGCCAGCCCACCCGGGGCGGCCATCTCAAAGAATTCGCCGCCGGCGCGCGCGACATCATCCCGATGATGGTCGGCGCCGCGCCGTTCGGCGTCATTTTCGGCACGCTCGTGACCTCCAGCCCGCTGCATCTGTGGCACGGCCAGTTGATGTCGCTCGTCGTTTTCGCGGGCTCCGCGCAGTTCATCGCGCTCGGCCTGATCGCCGGGCATGCGAGCTTCGCCGTGATCTGGGCGACCACGCTCGTCGTCAATCTGCGTCACGTGCTGTATAGCGCGACGCTCGCACCGCACGTCGCGCATCTGCCGAAGCGCTGGCGTTGGGCGCTCGGCGCGCTGCTCACCGACGAAGTCTTCGCGGTCGCGTGGGAGCATTACCGGCATCGCGAGCCGGGCACGGTCGGCCCGTACTACTTCTTCGGCGCCGGCGTCGCGATGTATCTGAACTGGCAGCTATGGACCGTCGCCGGCCTGCTGTTCGGCGCGGCCTTCCCCGGCCTGCAGTCGCTCGGTCTCGACTTTGCGATGGTCGCGACGTTCATTGCGATCGTCGTGCCGCAACTGGTCGCGCTGCGCTATATCGCGGCGGCCGTCACCGCCGGCGCGCTGGCGTTTTTCTGGCAGGCGTGGCCGTATAAGCTCGGCCTGCTCGGCGCGGTGTTCGCGGGAGTCGCGGTTGGCGTGCTGCTGTCGATGTCGCGTCTGAACCTGCGTGGCGCGCGCCGTCCCGTGGAGGCCGCGCGATGAACTACGTCGTTCTGATCGTCGGCATGGCGGCGATTACATGGTTGATCCGCGCGGCCGTGTTCGTGCTCGGCGACCGGCTCGTGTTCCCGCCGCTTCTGCGCGCCGCGCTTAGCTTCGTGCCGGTCACCGTGCTGACCGCGATCATCGTCCCGATGGCCGTGTCGCCGCACGGCAACAACGCCGAGCTGAGCTGGCGCAATCCGCAACTGGTCGGCGCGCTCGCCGCGATCGTCGTTAGCGCGCTGACGCGCCGGCCGCTGCTGACGATCGCAGTCGGTCTAGGCGTGTTCTTCGTCTGGCAGTGCGTGGTGCTGAAGTAAGCGCGCCCTGTCTCTACGCTCATCGACTCATCAGCGGTCCCGTCGACACCTCGCCGCGTCGCGGGCCGCGCACTCCCGTTCAAGCGACTCCCAAGCGGGCCATTGCCCGAAGCTTCCCTCCGAAGCGCCCGCGCGTCGCCGGGCCGCCCTCAAGTTTCCCGCCACCCCGCCGATATGCAGTCGAGGTCCGCTCATCGGGAGTCGTCCCGCTGGTTACGCGGCAACAGGCTGGAATCAAGCGCGTCGGCAACCGGCGTCGCATCGCCTCGGTCCGCGAGCGGCCGGGCGATCTTGCGACGGCGCGCCGCGCGCGGCCGCATTAAACGGGATAACACATGGGTCAAATCACCCTGAAGCTCAAGGACGAGACCGTCGCGTCGCTGCGCAAGGACTTCGAGGCCTTTTTACGGGTCTCGCTGAAGCTCGATCCGCAGTTCGCGACGCCGTCGTTCGAGGATTTCTTACGCGCCAAGCTGCTCGACAACATGGTGCCGCTCACCGAGCACGCGGTACAGCGGATGCTGCAAGGCGGCCAGTACGCGTGGGCCAAACGCACGCTCGACAAGGAATTCCCGGACGTCGTGTCGATCCTGATGCGGCAGGCGGGCGAGTTCGGCTTCGGTTTCGCGGCGCGCTCGGAATGGACGCCCGAGGAGCTCACCAAGCAATGCCGCGACTGGGCCGCCGCAATCGTCAAGGAAGCGGAAGGCGACGCGACGCTGGTCGACCCCCTCGCCTCGCAGATCAAGAGCACGGTGCAGGACATTCAGGCGCTCGAGGAAGTGATGCAGACGCCGGCATGGCGGCTCGTCGAATCGCTGCGTCAGCGCGTCTACGAGGCGAAGGTCGCGTGCGAGATGAGCGTGGGCAGCACCGCGCGCGAGAAGCTCGGCGAACTGCGTGGGCTGTTGCGGCTAGGCATTTCGCACGGCACGTTCCAGAAGCAGGAAGCGCAGCAGATCATGGAGTATCTGCGGCTCTTGAAGCCGGAGATTTTCGTCGAGGAGCCGTACGACGTGTTCTCGCGGCTCGCGGCATGGCTGCGCAATTTCTTCGTGCCGGCGCCTCCGGTCGCGCAGCAACAGCAGCGGCAGTCGCGCTGAGCTTCCACTGACCCGCGCGGCGCGCGTCCCTTCGTCGGATCAACGCGCCCCCTGCCCGCGCGTCGATCCCAACGCGCGGTGCTAGCCGCTCAATCCCACATCTTCCTGAGCTTCGCCGCGATCTCGATCTTCGCCTGCGCGGCCGCGGCGAGCCCCGCCGCGCTCGGCGCGCTCGCCACCGCAATGCGCGGCCACGCATAGGCGTCGAACAGCGGCAGCATCGGCGTGGCGATGAAGCGCGTGCGCGACGCCCACACATGGCGGTCGCCCAGATGCGTCTGGTTGTGCACGTAAAAGCGCTGCGGCACGACGATGTGCAAGTCTTCCTTCGCGCGCGTCATCGCCACGTAAAGCAGGCGCCGCTCCTCGTCGATTTCCTCGTCGCTGCCGGTGCCGAGATCGGAAGGAATGCAGCCGTCGACGCCGTTCAGCACGAACACGTTGCGCCACTCCTGACCCTTCGCCGAATGGATCGTCGACAGGATCAGGTAGTCCTCGTCGATCAGCGGCACGCCGGATTCGTCGCTGGTCGCGTCGGGCGGATCGAGCGTCAATTCGGTCAGGAAGCGTTCACGCGACGGATACGTACCCGCGATGCTTTCCATCTGCAGCAGGTCCGCGTGACGGATCGCGGCGTCCTCGTGATTACGCTCCAGATGCGGCTCGTACCAGCGCCGCACCATCTCGAACTCGGCGGGCCACGGCGTTTGCCGGCCGTACACGCTCGACATCAGCTTGACGAACGGATGCCAGTCTTCCTGCGTGCGCGCGGGCGCCGCAAACGCGGCCAGCACACCGCCCGCAGTCGCGACCGGATCGCCGCCGTCCGCGCGCGCGACGATGTCGTCGAGCACCTTCGCCGCAGTGGCCGGGCCGACGCCCGGCAGCAGCTGCACGACGCGAAAGCCGGCGACGCGATCGCGCGGATTCTCGGCCCAGCGCAGCACCGCGAGCACGTCCTTCACATGCACCGAGTCGAGAAATTTGAGCCCGCCGAACTTGACGAATGGAATGTTGCGGCGCATGAGCTCGATCTCGAGCGCGGCGCTGTGATGCGCCGCGCGAAACAATACCGCCTGCGACTTCAGCTTCACGCCCTGCTCGCGCGCCTCGAGCACCTGCTCGACGACGTAGCGAGCTTGCGCGGCATCGTCGGCGACCGTGACGAGGCGCGGGCGCTGCGCCGACGCCTTGTCGGTCCACAGATTCTTGGTGTAGCGCTCGCTCGCGAGTTCGATCACCGCGTTCGACGCGGCGAGAATCGGCTCGGTCGAGCGATAGTTGCGCTCGAGCGTGACCTGCCTGGCGGGCGGCTCGAACTGCGTGGGAAAGTCGAGGATATTGCGCACCGTCGCGCCGCGAAACGAATAGATCGACTGCGCGTCGTCGCCGACCACGGTCAGGCCACGGCCGTCCGGCTTCATTGCGAGCAGGATCGACGCCTGCAGGCGGTTGGTGTCCTGGTATTCGTCGACCAGAACATGATCGAAACGCGCCGACAGATCGGCCGCGATGCTGGGCTCGGCGGCCATGTGCGACCAGTAGAGCAGCAGATCGTCGTAGTCGAGCACGCTCTGCTTCTGTTTGGCGTCGACGTATGCGGCGAACAGCCGGCGCAGATCGTCCTCCCACTCGCGACACCACGGAAACGCGCGGTCCAATACCTGGCCGAGCGATGCGCCGGTGTTGACGACACGCGAGTAGATCGCGAAGCAGGTGCCCTTCGCCGGAAAGCGCCGCTCCTTCGCGGACAGTCCAAGCTCGTGGCGCACGAGGTTCATCAGGTCGGCGGAGTCTTCGCGGTCGTTGATCGTAAACGCGGGCGCGAGGCCGATCAGATCCGCGTATTCGCGCAACAGCCGCGCGCCGACACTATGGAAGGTACCCGCCCACGTGAGCCCTTGCGCGAGCGCGGCGCGTGGGCCGACGGTAGTGGCCGCGGCGCCCGCGATGCGGGTCACGCGGCGGATCATTTCGAGCGCCGCGCGGCGCGAGAAGGTCAACAGCAGGATGCGCTGCGGATCGGCACCCTTCACCACCAGATTGGCGACGCGGTGCGCGAGCGTGTTGGTCTTGCCGGAGCCGGCGCCCGCGATCACGAGCAGCGCGCCGGGCAGCGCGTCTGGCGTGTCGGTCCCGTATTCGACGGCTTCGCGTTGGGCGTCGTTGAGCTTCGCTAGCCAGGCGGCGGTATCGAACGACGGAGCGGATTCGGCGACGGTGGACACTGATCGGTTTCGCGGGTTGGATGGATCTTCAGGATGCGACGCACACTGTATATCCATACAACCTCATGCGACAAGCGCCCCTTTTTTCGGGCGCCTATCCGCCGGTTTACGCCGCGGCATCCAGCAGGGCTTAGTGCTTGACGTCCGCGCCATCGCCCTGCGCGGCACCCTGCCCTTCCATGTTCATCTTCATTTCGTTATTGGCGGTCTGTTTGTCCGCCTTCTGGTTCAGCTTCGCGCCGCGCACCTGCTCCTTGTACTGGTCCTTCGCGGCCTTCTGCTCCGCCTTCAATTCCGCTTTCGAGGACTTCCTGGCCGCGCGATACTCGGCGTTGGCCTTCGCATCGGCGTCGCGCTTCTGCACGAGCGGGTCGGTGGAGCCCGAAGCCGTCAAACGGGCCGGCGGCGGCGCCTCGACCCCTTGCGCGGCGGGTGCGCCCGGGACTTGCTGCATGCCTTGCGTCGAAGACGCCACCTGCATGCGCTGGGCGCCAGCCGCGGACGGCGGCGCCATGCCGGCGGCGCCCTGGCTCTGGATCTGCGCCTGAGCGCCGATGCCTGCTGCCGGCTGCGCGGTCTGCGCAATGGCCGCCGTCGCGGCAAAGGCAGTGAGGGCGGTACCGATCAGGAGCGAACGAATCTGGGTCATGGCTATCCTCTCTGGATGGAGTTGTTGTGACACGGGCGGACTCTCTGGCGTCGTGATGACGGAACGTCGCGCGCGCCTCGTCCGGTCTGTGCGTCGCTGGATGGGCGGCCGGGGAGCGATCCCGGAAGCCAGCGGGCTTTGCTGCTGAACTGCACTCTAGGAGTGAAATCCATTCGGTGCGACCAGCGTTACGGAACGTTTCACTTTCCGACAACTGAATAACATCTACTTTCATTTGCTTGCGCGAAGGGCTCGCTGGATGGCCGCGCCGCCGCTCCGGGTGCGCTTGCCTTATGATGCGAACCCCAACGCGACCCCGTGCCCAAAGGTGCAAACGCCATGCCCAACCTCAATTTCACGCTGACCGGCGAATACGTCGAACTCCACAATCTGCTGAAGATCACGGGCCTCGCGGATAGTGGCGGCTCCGCGAAAATGATGGTTGCCGACGGCGCCGTGATGGTCGATGGCCGGGTCGAGACGCGTAAGACCTGCAAGATCCGCGCGGGCCAGGTCGTGCTGCTCGGCGATACGCGGATCGCGGTCCACGAAGGCTGACGGCAGTCCGGAAAATCGCAGGACGGCACGCACCAGAATTGTGCGTCGTCCATCGACAGCGGCCGGGGGAGGCAATAAGCTGTCGGTTTCGACAGGTAAACGACGGACCGCGCCACGGGCGAGGAGTCGGCTGACCGGCTCGGCGCCGTGTCGCGGTTTTTTCCCGCCCGCTGCCCGGCCGCTCCAACGCCCGTCGGCGCGCGCGGCGAGATGCAATGCGGCGCCGCTTGCGCCCGCCTTTCGCTGTTGCCACCGCTGTTGCCACCGCTGCCACTTTTCGCCGTCAGGCATTCGATGACTCAACCCAGCTTCGCTCGCGTGGCCAGCCGGCCGCCGACCCTATCCCGCCACGCGGCCGACACCGCGCGGCTCGCCGCGCCGCTCGCGATCGCGCAACTGTCGCAAATGGCGATGAGCGTCACCGACACGATCCTGCTCGGCTCGCTCGGCCCCGATGCGCTCGCCGCCGGCGGCCTCGGCGCGAACCTCTTTTTCGTCGTCGTCACGCTGCTGCAGGGCGTGCTGACCTCGGTCAGCGTCAGCGTCGCGCACGCGCGCGGCGCGCGGGACGACGGCCGGGTACCGCATATTTACTGGACCGGTTTCGTGCTGTCGGTGCTGCTGTCGGTGCCGGCGTTCATCCTGCTGTCGTTCGCGTCGAGGATCCTGCTCGCGGTCGGCGAGCCGGGCCTGCTCGCGCACAACGTCGGCCGATACGCGGCGGTGTTGCGCTGGGGCGCACCCGCGAGCCTGATCGGCGTCGGCCTGATGCGCTCGTTTCTGCCGGCGATCGGCGCGGCACGGCGCCTGTTGTGGGTGTCGATCGCGAGCGTCGGCGTGAACGGCTTCCTGAACTACGGGCTCATCCACGGCGCGTACGGGCTGCCGCGGCTGGGTTTTCTCGGCTCGGCGGCCGCGACCACGATCACCGTGTGGCTGACCGCGCTCGTGCTGATGGCGCTGCTGCATCTGCGGCCGCGCTTCCGCCATTTCGTCGTCGCGACGCGGCCGAAGCTGCCGTTGATGGGCGAATTGTTCGGCATCGGCTGGCCGGTCGCGATCACCTATGGCGTCGAGTCGACGCTGTTCCTCGCCACTGGCCTGATGGTCGGCCTGCTCGGCGAATCGCAACTGGCCGCGCATCAGATCGCGCTGAACGTCGCGTCGGTCGCGTTCATGGTGCCGCTGTCGATCGGCCAGGCGGCCAACGTGCGGGTCGGCTACTGGGCCGGCGCCGGTCAGCCGCTCGCCGCGCGCCACGCGGGCTTCGTCGCGCTCGCACTCGGCGTCGGCTTCATGTCGATGTCGGGCCTCGTGCTGATCACCGCGCCGCACTGGATCGTCGGTCTGTATCTGCATCTGGACGACCCGGCCAACGCCCCGACCATCGCGCTCGCCAGTTCGCTGCTCGGCGTGGCGGCGATTTTCCAGATCGTCGACGGGATGCAGGCGGTGGGCTCCGGTTGTCTGCGCGGCCTGAAGGACACGCGCGTGCCGATGATCGCCGCCGCGTTCGGCTACTGGGTGATCGGTTTTCCGACCGGCTATCTGCTCGCGTTTCACGCCGGCCTCGGCGCGCGCGGCTTGTGGTGGGGGCTCGCCGCAGGTCTTGCGAGCGTCGCGCTGCTGATGACGCTGCGTTTTCACAGGCTGAGCCGGCGGCAGGCGCCGACGGCGGCATCGGCCACGCCGCCCGCGCGCTCGGTTTGAGCGAAGTAGCGGCAAGCCCCACTCCTGAAGCACTCCCTGTAAAAGGTAAAATGGCCGCCGCGGCACGCGAGCGCTAACCCGCGCTCACGCGCCACGAACCGCACGACGGCGCGCCTCACGAAGGCAGGCGCCGGACTGGCGCCGCTCGCGCGCTCACCATTGCCCGCTTCGCGTGCGGCTTCAATTGGCCGCCCGTTTTTGCCGCGCTTTCGCCACGGCGCTTGCCGTAGCCGCTTCACCCGCTTTGGCGCGGCAAACGCCGCAACGCCAGCCGCCAGCCGACAACCGGCCGCGCCGCAGCCCCACTTTCCCGCGATACAACATAACCAAGGACCACCCGCCATGCTTGCCCGCGTCACCCGCCTGTTCCCGCTCTGGGCCGTGCTCGTCTCGGTCGCCGCGTACTTCTCGCCGGCCTCGTTTTCCGGCGTTGCGCCGCACGTCACCACGCTCCTCACGATCATCATGCTGGCGATGGGCGTCACGCTGTCGGCCGGCGATTTCCTGCGCGTGTTTTCGCGGCCCGCGCCGGTGATCGCCGGCATCGTGCTGCACTACCTCGTGATGCCGCTCGCCGCGTGGGTCATCGCCAAGGCGCTGCGCATGCCGCCCGAGCTGACCGCCGGCATGGTGCTGGTCGGCAGCGTCGCGAGCGGCACCGCGTCGAACGTGATGATTTATCTCGCGCGCGGCGACGTCGCGCTGTCGGTGACGATCAGCGCGCTGTCGACGCTCGTCGGCGTGTTCGCGACCCCGCTGCTCACGCGCCTTTACGTCGACGCGTCGATCGTCGTCGACGTGCACGGCATGCTGATGAGCATCCTGCAGATAGTCGCGCTGCCGATCGTCGTCGGTCTCGTCGTCAATCATCTGTTCGGCAAGCTCGTGCGCAAGATCGAACCGATCCTGCCGCTCGTGTCGATGGTCGCGATCGTGCTGATCATCGGCGCGGTGGTGGGCGGCACGCAGAAGAGCATCGCGTCGGTGGGCCTCGTCGTGATGGTCGGCGTCATCCTGCACAACGGCATCGGCCTGCTCGGCGGCTACTGGGGCGGCCGTCTGCTCGGTTTCGACGAAGCCGTCTGCCGTACGCTCGCGATCGAAGTGGGCATGCAGAACTCCGGTCTCGCCGCGACGCTCGGCAAGCTCTACTTCACGCCGCTCGCCGCGCTGCCGGGTGCGCTGTTCTCGGTCTGGCACAACCTGTCGGGCTCGCTGCTCGCGGGAGTGTGGGCGGGTCGCCCGGCGAAAGGCTCGACCCATCCCGATGGCGAGCGCGCGCTGCGCGCCGGGCGCGTCTGATAGAGCGTCCGCGCGCCGCGGTTCGCATCAGTTGATGGATCACCGAACCGCGGCGTCCTCCCGACCGACGCGCGGCACGCTGCTGCGTTTGCAGACGAACGACGAACACGCGCCCCAATTCCCTTAGAATGGTTTTCTCGACAGCGTGCGCAGGCCTTCGCTGTCGCCACGCGAAAAGCTTGCAAAACAAGGGGGAAACGGCGTGCAGGGCCAATTCGAACAACATCGGCGGGCCGCGCGCCGCCATTCGATAGTCAGCACGACGAGGCAATTTTTCCTGCTCTGTTGCGCGGCGGCATTGGTGACCGCCTGCGCGACGAAGCCGCCCGCCACCGCGTTCGACCGCCAGCTCACGCACGCACTCCCCGCCACCGCGGATACGCCGCTGCGCGAAGCGCTCGCGCCGTTCGAGGCGAAGCATCCGGAGCAGTCGGGCTTTCGCGTGCTGGCGAACGGCACCGACGCGCTGCAGATGCGCATCGCGCTCGCGCGCGCGGCGACCAAAACCCTCGACATGCAGTACTACATTGCCAACGAGGACACCACCGGCAAGCTGCTGCTCGGCGCCGCGCTGTATGCGGCCGATCACGGCGTGCGCGTGCGCATGCTGGTCGACGATCTGAACTTCAAGGACATCGACCGCATCATGGCGGGGCTGAACTCGCACGACAACATCGAGATTCGCGTCTTCAATCCGTTCGGCAGCGCCCAGCAGGGCATGTTCGAGCGCACCACGAACGTATTCACGCAGATCGGCCACTTCACGCGCCGCATGCACAACAAGGCGATGATCGCGGACAACCAGCTCGCGATCGTCGGCGGGCGCAATCTTGGCGACGAGTACTTCAGCGCCAGCGAAACGCTGCAGTTCCGCGACATGGACGTGCTCGCGGCGGGCCCGATCGTCGCCGACGTCTCAGCGAGTTTCGACGACTACTGGAACAGCGACCTCGCCTATCCGCTGCGTGCGCTGAACAAGCAGAAATTCGACCAGAAAGAACTCGACCAGACGCGCGACGACCTGCGCCACCACTGGCGCACCCATGCCGATCCGTACAACGCGAAACCGCTGAACGCGACGCCGCTCGCCGCGCAGATTACGAGCGAGCAGCTCGGCCTCACGTGGGCGGGTGCGGAATTCAGGGCGGACCTGCCGGAGAAGATCGCGCATCCGTCGCCGGACTACGTGAGCCCGCCGCTCGCGCGGCTGCGCGAACTGATGCGCGACGCGCAGCACGACTTCCTGATCGTGTCGCCCTACTTCGTGCCGCACGCGTCGGGCGTGCAGGCGGCCGGCGAGCTCACGCGCCGCGGCATCCGCATCGCAGTGCTGACCAACTCGCTCGCGGCTACCGACGCGGTCGCCGTGCAGGCCGGCTACAGCCCGTTCCGGGTGCCGCTGCTAAAGGCAGGCGTCGAACTGTACGAATTCAGGTCATACCAGGACACGCCGAACGTGGGGCTGGTCGGCTCGCGTTCGCGCGCGAGTTTGCATGCGAAGACTTATGTGATCGACCACCAGATTCTCGTCATCGGCTCGATGAACCTCGACCCGCGCTCGGCCAATCTGAACACCGAGCTCGCACTCGTGATCCACAGCCCCGAACTCGCGAATCAGGTCGCCGGCATCTTCGAGCGCGCCATCCAGCCCGATCACAGCTACCACGTGACGCTCGCCGACGCGGCCCAGCTCGCCTATCTGCGCTCGATCGGCGCGCCCCTGTCGCCGCTCGTCTGGACCGACGTCGAGAACGGCCAGACACGCACCTACATTTTCGATCCGCAGGCCGGTTTTTACCGGAATGCGCTAACGGGTCTATTCTCGTTATTGCCTGTCAACTCGGAACTTTGAGAAGCGGAGTCAACCATGACTGAAGACGTACGGATGGAGCGCGACACGTTCGGCGAAATCGCGGTGCCGAACGCCCGCCTGTGGGGCGCGCAGACGCAGCGCTCGCTGCAGAACTTCAGGATTTCGACGGAAAAGCAGTCGCCCGAGCTGATCACCGCGCTCGCGGTGATCAAGCGCGCGGCCGCCGAGGTCAACCTCGGCCTCGGTGTGCTCGACGAGCAGAAGGCCCACGCGATCATGCAGGCGGCCGACGAGATCATCGACGGCAAGCATCCGGACGAATTTCCGCTGGCGGTCTGGCAGACCGGCTCGGGCACGCAGACCAACATGAACCTGAACGAGGTGATCGCGAACCGCGCGAGCGAGCTGCTCGGCGGCGAGCGCGGCGAAGCGCGCAAGGTGCATCCGAACGATGACGTGAATCGCGGGCAGTCGTCGAACGACGTGTTTCCGACCGCGATGCACGTGGCTGCCGCGGATGCCATCGTCAAGCATCTGCTGCCCGCGCTGAAGACGTTGCGCGACACGCTCGACGGCAAGGCGAAAGCGTTCACCGACGTCGTCAAGATCGGCCGCACGCACCTGCAGGACGCGACGCCGCTCACGCTCGGCCAGGAATTCTCGGGCTATGTCGCGCAGCTCGAGCACGGCATCCGGCACGTCGAGTCGGCGTTGCCGCATCTGTACGAGCTTGCGCAGGGCGGCACCGCGGTCGGCACGGGACTGAACGCGCACCCGAAGTTCGCCGACGGCGTCGCCGCCGCGATCGGCAAGCTGACCGGTCTACCGTTCGTGTCGGCGCCGAACAAGTTCGAGGTGATGGCAGCCGCCGACGCGCTGGTATTCGCGCACGGCGCGCTCAAAACGGTGGCCGCGAGCCTGAACAAGATCGCCAACGACATCCGCTGGCTCGCGAGCGGCCCACGCTGCGGTCTCGGCGAGCTGTCGATCCCCGAAAACGAGCCGGGCAGCTCGATCATGCCGGGCAAGGTCAATCCGACCCAGTCCGAAGCGTTGACGATGCTGTGCGCGCAGGTGTTCGGCAACGACGTCGCCGTGAACATCGGCGGCGCGAGCGGCAACTTCGAGCTCAATGTGTTCCGTCCGATGATCGCGCACAACGTGCTGCAGTCGGTGCGCCTGCTCGCCGACGGCGCGCACAGCTTCAACGACAACTGCGCGGCCGGCATCGAGCCGAATCACGAGCGCATCGATACCTTGCTCAACGAATCGCTGATGCTGGTGACGGCGCTCAATCCGCACATCGGCTACGACAAGGCCGCGCAGATCGCGAAGAAGGCGCACAAGGAAGGCACGACGCTGAAGGCGTCGGCGCTGGCGCTCGGCTATCTCACCGAGCAGCAGTTCGACGAGTGGGTGCGACCGAAGGATATGGTCGGACGCACCGCATGATGATGCGCGCTTAGATCTTTCCCTGCGCGACTTCTTCCGGCTTCAGCTCGACGATCGCGTCGAGCGCTTCCTTCACGTCCATCGCGTACCTGGCGAGGCGTTTCTGTTCGTCGGTCTCTGGCAGGAAGGCGGGCACCGGCACCGGATGGCCGTTCTCGTTGACGGCGACCATGACGACGAGACAGTCGGTGGTCTGCAGCAGCTCGCCGCCCTTCGGGTCGCCCGCGTGCACCGACACGTGGATGTGCATGCTGGTGCGGCCCGTCGCGACGACGCGCGCGCGCAGCTCGACCAGATTGCCGACGAGGATCGGCCGACGGAAACGGATATTGCCGACGCTGACCGTCACGCAATAGCGCCCAGACCATACCGCGGCGCATGCGTAGGCGGTTTCGTCGATCCACTTCATCAGCGCGCCGCCATGCACCTTGCCGCCGAAGTTGACCGAGGTCGGCTCGGCGAGAAAGCGGAAGGTGGTTTCCGAACGGTCCAGCGGTGCGGTGGGAACAGTGCTCATCTTGACTCCGGTCAATCGGATGCATTGAAAGGAGGCGATTATACGAGCGCAATATTGCGCGCGGCGCGGCGTCGATTGGGGACGCGGCGCGAAGCGCGCCGATGGGCCGAGGATGGGCCTAGTTGTGGACGCTGATCCCTGTGTCGACGGTGCCGTACATGTTGATGCTGCCGCTGCCGGCCGACCCCGAGCCGGCTCCGCCCCCCGCGCAGGCGCTGGACAGCAGAACCGCCGCGGCGACGGCGAGAAGAGTTTTCATCACATCGATTTCCTGCAAGGACAGGCTTCGATTCTAGCCTGGCGGCTCGCGACGACGCGCAAACGCGGACCGAGCCGGACACGTCCGTCGCATCGATTGTTCACGCGAAGCTGAAACATCGAATACCCGATGCGCGTAGAGTAGGAATCGTGGCGGCGGGCTTTGCGATTGGACCGCGCTGCCCTGTGCCGCCCATTCAGGAGACGCGCCATGACCGCCCCCCTCTTAGACGACCAGAACCACTTCCCCGGCCTGAGCCGCATCGGCGCGCTACTCGCCGATCCCGGCCGCGCCGCGATGCTGTGGGCGCTAATGGACGGCAGCGCCCGCCCAGCCGGCGAACTGACGATGATCGCGGGGCTGTCGCCATCGGCGGCGAGCGCCCATCTCGGACGGCTCACCGACGGCGGGCTGCTCGCGCTCGAAGTGCGCGGCCGGCATCGCTATTTCCGTATCGCGTCGGCGGACATCGCCGCATCGATCGAAGCACTCGCCAACGTCGCGCAGGTCAGCGCGCCACAGCGCTCCGTGCCGCGTCCGGCACGCACCGTGCCACTGGAAATGCGCTATGCGCGCACCTGTTACGACCACATGGCAGGCGAGCTGTCGGTGCGCATGTTCGAGCGCATGCTCGAGCGCGGACTGCTGACGCAAGACGGCGCATCGCTCGAAGCGACTGCGCAGGGCGTCGCCCGCTTCGCCGACTGGGGCATCGATATGGCCGCGCAGAAGACCCGACGGCGGCGCTTCGCTTGCACCTGCCTCGACTGGAGCATGCGCCGGCCGCATCTGGGCGGCGCGCTCGGCGCGGCGTTGCTCGATGCGTGGTCGGCGCATGGCTGGGTCGAGCGGACCGAGCGGCCGCGCGTGCTGCGCGTCACGCCGGCCGGCCATCAACAGTTCGATGCGTTTCTGGCCGGATAGACCGTTCACCTGGCGGCGGCCCGACGTGGCGAGACCTTTTGTTACACGCCAGCGAATCCACCTTACAAATGAGCGAGTCTTGAAACATAGGCGGCGGGTACAGTGAGTGAACGGACCCGGCCCATTGCCACGTCCGTCGGAGATCAGTCATGACACACGCCAAGCAACCCGTGCAGCATGCCGGGATCCGACGCCGGATGAGCGGCTATACGCTGATCGCGGCCGCCGTCGCGCTCGCGGCGCAGAGCGCCCTGGCGCAGCAAGCGACACCCACGCCACAAGCCGCGGCGGCCGTCGGGCCGGGCGGCGATCCGTCGGGCGGCGCTCCGTCGGGGGGCGATCCGCCGGGGCGCGTCGCGCGGCTGAACTACACGGCCGGCGCTGTGACCACCGAGCCCGCCGGCGCGACCGACTGGTCGTACGCGCAGATCAACCGGCCGCTGACGACCGGCGACCAGCTATGGAACGACCAGAATGCACGCTCCGAGCTGCACATCGGCTCGACCGCGGTGCGCCTCGGCCAGAACACGAGCCTCGACGTGCTCAATCTCGACGACACGACCGCGCAACTGAAAGTCGCGCAAGGCACGCTATCGACGCGCGTGCGCGAGCTCGCGCCGGGCTCGTCGTATGAAATCGACACGCCGAACCTTGCGCTCGGCGTAAATGGTCCCGGCGACTACCGTGTCGACGTCGCGCCGGACGGCAGCAGTACGACCGTCACCGTGCGCAGCGGCAGCGCGATCGCATACGGCGACGGCGGCCAGGTGCCGGTCGCGGCGGGTCGGCAGATCCGCTTTGCCGGCACCAGCCTGCAGCAGCTCGCCGACAACCGCGCCCCTGCTCTCGACGAACTCGACCAGTGGGCCGCCAGCCGCGACGCCACCGAAGACCGCTCGCTGTCGGCGCGCTACGTGTCGCGCGACATCCCCGGCTACGAGGACCTCGATGCCAACGGCACATGGCGCGAGACGCCGCAGTACGGCGAAGTGTGGGTGCCGAGTGCGACGCCGGCCGGCTGGGCGCCGTATAACGACGGCCACTGGGTCTGGCAGGCGCCGTGGGGCTGGACCTGGGTCGACGACCAACCTTGGGGCTTCGCGCCGTACCACTACGGCCGCTGGGCCGAGCTCGACGGCACGTGGGCCTGGGTGCCAGGTCCGCTCGAAGCGGACGCGACGCCGGTCTATGCGCCGGCGCTGGTCGCATTCGTCGGCGACGACGACGGCGGCGTCGACTGGGGTGTGAACCTGGCGGTCGGCGGCGTCATCGCGGCGGGCGTCGCGTGGTTTCCGCTCGGGCCGGGCGAGCGGTGGCATCCGCATTGGGGCGGTCACGACCGCTGGAGCGCTGGGTACTACGACCGCGTGAACCGCACGACGATCGTCAATGACTACCGCCGCAACGTGAACATCCACAACACATACGTGAACTATCGCGTGCCGGGCGGTGTGACAGCCGTGCCGGCGACAGCGTTCGTGCACGGTCAGCCAGTCCGACGCTTTTCGCAGAAGGTCGATCCGGCGCAGTGGCGCAACGCGCGGATCAACCCGGGCGCACCGGGGATCGCGCCGGTGCGCGAAAGCTTCGGGTCGGATCTGCGGCGCGCGAACTACCGGCCACCGGCGAGCGTCGTCGGCCGGCCGGTCGTCGCGACTCGCAATCCCGTCGTGCCGGCCGCTTATCACGACGAGCTCGCGCAGCGCTTCGCGCAAAGCGGCGGTCGGGTGCCCGGCGGCGGCCAGCCGGTCGTGCGCACCGCGGTGCCGGCGCATATGACCGGCGCACCGAGCGCGCTGCCGATGGCGAACGTGCGGGTCGTGCAATCGCATGTGCCGGGACGTCCGCCGGGGATGGCCGCGGGGGCGCCTGGCGCGCCCAGCGCAATGGGCGGTAACGGCCCGCATGGCGTCGAGCAGGCTGGCCAGCGGCCCGGCGAAGCCGGCGTCGTGGGGCCGCATGGCGAAGCGCCGCAAGCGCGTCAGGGCATGCCGCCGCAGATGGTCGGCAAGCCGCGTCCGCCACAGCCTGCCGAGAGCGGGCTCGCGGGCAATATGGGCCATCCGTCGAATGGTGTGCCGCGGCCGCCGCAAGCAGCCGGTGGGAATTCAGCCAACGCGGCGGCGTACGCACGGCAGCGCGGCGCGCCGCAGGAATGGGGCGCGGTCGGTAGGTCTCAGCCGGCATGGACGCAGCCGCATACCCCGATGGCGCAGCAGGCACCGCGCATGGCGCAACCGGGCGGCCCGCAACAGCCGAGCTTCGCGCAACAGGCCGGTGTGCCCCATCCGCCGGACAACCCGGCTGCGCAGCAACAGGCGCGTGTGCCAAACTCGCATCCGCCTGTGACGCAACAGGCGCCGCACGCCCTCCCGCCGCAGCAACCGCGTCCCGAACCACAAATGCAGCAGGCGCAACAGCGGCGTGTCGAACCGCGTCCGCAGCCGATGCCGCAAGCCCCTCGCCCCGAACCGCAGTTCCGGCAGGCGCAGCAGCCGCATTTCGAACCGCGTCCGCAGCCGATGCCGCAAGCCCGGCCCGAGCCGCGTCCGCAGATGCAGCAGCCGCGCCCCGAACCGCGGCCCCAGCAGGTGCAGCAGCCACGTCCGCAACCCCAGCCGCAACCGCAACATGCCGAGCAGCACCAGGGCGGAGGCAATCGCGACGAGCATCACAAGAGCTGAGCAGCACGCCTGCCGTCCCGGCAACAATAAAGCCCCGCGATGCAAACCCTCGCGGGGCTTCTGTTATTCGACGACGACGCGGGCGAGCGCTACCGCCCCGCTCCCACCGACATCAGATCGCCATCGGCGCCGTCAGCGGCTCGTGATGCCGATAGCCGACCAGAGAGAAATCCGCAGGCTCGATCGTCTCGAGCCATTCCGGCTCGTACACGCCGGTCTTCGCGTAGTCGGGCACGCGATCGGAAATCGCGAGCCGCGGACTCTCGTACGGCTCGCGCTCGAGCTGCTGGTGCAGCATATCGAGCTGATTCTCGTAGATGTGCGCATCGCCGATGAAATAGCTGAACCAGCGCGGCGTATAGCCCGTCAGCCGTCCGACCAGATGCAGCAGCGCCGCGCCCTCGGTCAGATTGAAGGGCGTGCCAAGCCCGACGTCGTTGCTGCGGATATACAGGCACAGCGAAATTTCGCGGCGCGTAACGTTCGGCAGAAACTGGTACAGCAGATGGCAAGCCGGTAGAGCGATCTGGTCGAGCACGGCTGGGTTCCAGGCATGGAACAGAATGCGTCGATCGGCGGGGTTCTGCATGATCGTGTCGAGACACTGGCGCAGCTGGTCGATCGCCTTGTAAAGCAGGACCTTCAAGCGGCCTTCTTCGTCGAACTGCGTGATCACGCGAAAACCGCGCGCCTGCGCGTCAGCGAGTTGCGCACTTGCGCTGGCGTCGAGCACCTTGTAGGCCGGCCACTTGCGCCATTGCACGCCGTAGACATCACCGAGATCATCCGGGCCCTCGCGATACGGATTGGCGAGCCACTGCGCGTTCTGATTCGCGTTCCCGTCCCACACCTTGCAGCCGAGCTCGCGGAAATCCGCGGCGCTGCGCGAAGCACGCAGAAACCCGACCAGCTCGCCGATCGCCGACTTGAACGCGAGCTTCTTCGTCGTGACCGCTGGAAAGCCTTGTTGCAGATCGAAGCGCAGCATCGCGCCGGGCATGCTGATGGTGCGGATGCCGGTGCGGTTTTCCTGCCACGTGCCGGTGTCGAGAATCGTACGGACGAGGTCCAGGTATTGTTTCATGCAGTTTCCTTCGGCGCGGCGCGAACCCGATCAGGCGCGCACACGGAATTGAGCAAAACCCGATTCTAGCAAGCGCGACCGCACGCCGCCGGGGCATGGCGCGCCGCATGGGGAATATCGAGGGATATATCAGACGGAAAGGAAAACACCGCGGTACGCGATATACGGGCGGCAAATACGTGCATGCAAAAGTGCTTCGACGCGACGCTTGGCCGATGGGCGTCGCTGCGCCCGGAAGGCACAGTCAATCCGTCCGAACCGGCACAGCCCGAGACCCCCGGCGACGCGCCAGACCTTCACATGCCACGTCGCCCGTCTCGCCGCTCGCCCGCGCCACCTACAGATGCTGCACCGACGCCGGCAAATCGCCGTGCGGCGGCGCCATCGGCTCACCTTCCATATGACGCATGCCGTGCGAGCACAGCAGCCGGTACAGCGTTACTCGCGAGATGCCAAGTTCCTGCGCCGCGTCTCCGAGCCGCCCGCGATGCCGCAGCAACGCAAGCTCGATCGCCTGACGCTCGGCCGCTTCGCGCGCCTGCGCGAGCGACACCGGCACGATCTCGACGTATTCGGCAAGTTCGAGGTCGCGCGCGGTGATCGCGCGTCCCTCCGACATCACGATCGCGCGCCGCACCCGATTGATCAGTTCGCGCACGTTGCCGGGCCAGCCGTAGTTATGCAGCGCGGCGATCGCGTCGGGCGCGAAGCCACGCAGGCGGCGGCTCGCATCCTTCTTGAAACGTTCGAGCATGTGCCGCGCGAGCAGTTCGATGTCCTTGCCGCGCGCGCGCAGCGGCGGCTCGTCGATCTGCAGCACGCAGAGGCGGTGATAGAGGTCGGAACGGAAGCGCCCTTCGATCATCGCTGCGGTCATGTCCACGTGCGTGGCCGAAATGATGCGCACGTCGACGTCGATCGCGCTATGGCCGCCGAGCCGCTCGACCTTGCGCTCCTGCAGGAAGCGCAATAGGCTCGCCTGGCTTTCGAGCGGCAGATCACCGATTTCGTCGAGAAACAGCGTGCCGCCGTTGGCCGCCTCGACCCGGCCGATCTTGCGCTGGTTCGCGCCGGTGAACGCACCGCGCTCATAGCCGAACAGCTCCGATTGCAGAAGATGCGGCGGGATCGCACCGCAATTGATCGGCACGAACGGCGCGTTGCGCCGCGCCGAGCGTTCATGAATGGCGACTGCCGTCAGCTCCTTGCCGGTACCCGATTCGCCGGAGATGAACACCGGCGCGTCGGTCATCGCGACCTTGCGGATCGAGCGGAACAGCGCGAGCATCGCGTCGCACGAGCCGACCATCTCGCCCTCGGCGCCTTGCGAGCCGTCGTGCGACGCCGTTTCGCTCAGCGAGATCATGCCGTACGCATGACCGACCGAGTCGACAATACGGTCGCCAGAAGACGGCACAGTCACGTAATCGAAACAGTAGTCGCGCACGAGCCGGCGCAACGCGGCGTCCTGGAGTTGGCCAGGCGTAGTGGCAGCGACCCAGCCGACGTTCGGCATGGTCAAACAGGATTCAAAAGCGGCGATTTCGTGCGGCTGGAAATCACTGGACAGATCGAGCAGGCCGCCAGCAGCCGTGCCGGTGCGCACTGCCCGGCGCGCGTCGCGCGCCGATCCCACGACTTCGACATGCCAGCCACGCTGCATAAAACGCGTATTCAGTTCCGCGCTCGGGTCACGCGAAACGTAAATCAGTTGCCGCGTTGCGGGTTCCATTATTCAGATCCTCTCGCCAACGAACGTTAAGGACGACGCATGCACCTGAAATTGCGGTTCAGACACGCTGACTCGTCCAGGATTCGCGAATCGCAAAACCCGAACGGCCATTCCATTCCGTGCGGACAGCTGATCCCCAAGAAAGCGGCGTGTGTGTTCGAGACGGCCCGATATGGGCCTTTTTTAAATCTGAAGCTGTTTTCGAGAGCTTACTATACGCGCGCCGCTTCGAAAACAATTATGCGAATTTAATCGATTGATCCGTTGCCCATCAAGGCTTAGCGGCCGATCGCGATTTATTCAGCCGACAAATCAAACATTAGTGGAAGCGCTTTTCGTGGCGTTCTCGCGACAGTATTTCGTACCTCGCGGATTAACGAATTATAGGTATTTTCTGCTGATCCGTTTCAGGGTTGCAACGTTTTTTCCCGATTTGGAACGCATTAGTCATGTTTGCGCTGGTTGGCGCCAGACGTATCAATGGATTGCGAGCGATGGCACACGTTTCGCTAATTGGCGTGCACCAGGGAGACACATCATGCGACTCGCATTGCGCATCGATCTGATAAGCCGCCGCGCACCATATTTCGCGATCTGCGCAGCTCTCGCGTTCAGCGCCCTGCCGGCGAGTGCCGGCACGCCGACAGCGCAAGCCGCCCCGGCGCGATTCGCCACGCTGACGGATTCCAGCGATGCCGCCGACCCCGCCTCCGCCAGCCTGCAAGCCACCACGCCGGTTGCCGCGGAGGACGACAGCCAGGTTGCCGCCAACCCGTCGACCCCGGCTGCCGATGCTGCATCCATGAACGATATTTCGCTCGACGACCAGATGCTGTCGCGGCAACGCGGCGGCGCGCTCGGCATGTTGATGGTCGCCGCGACGCCCCGGTTGATGCAAAGCGGCGGCAACCAGGTGACGTTGTGGGACGAGATCGCGCCACCCTCGCCGCTGCCGGTGCCCGTCGATGCCGCGCGCGCCGCCCAGGGCAACGTCGCGACATACCAGCGCAAGTAAGCAGGACAAAGCCACGAACAGACGGCAAATAACCAGGCAATGCAGGACCGGTGGCCGCGCGAGCAGTGACGCGCCCCACGACGGCGGGACACAGGCAACAAGAGAGAAGGGACCGGGACATGAGTACGAACCAACAGACGCCGCACGCCCTCGGGCTGCCGGCGGCGTCGTTCAGCAACGCTCCCGTCTTGCCGCGCGCCGCCTCGGCCGGCACCGCCCTTCTCGCCAGCGTCCTCGTCACCGTCTGCTTCACGAGCCATGCCTATGCCGAGCAGGTTGCCAATCCGGGCGACCTCGTCGTCGAGCGCAGCGTCACGCCGCGCGACGCGTTCGTCCCCGTGCCGCGCGACCAGGACCCGGTCGCCGTGCGCGCCACCACGTTCCCAGCCAACTCGTTCGATCCGACGATCGCGACGCTCGTCGGCGACACCGATCTGACGAACGCGCACGGCTCGAACGGCGTCGCCGCCGGCGGCGTACTCGGCGGCACCGGCATGCAGGCCGTCACGCAGATCCTCTCCGGCAAGGCGACCGGCAACACGATCCCGCTGAACTCGGGCGGCATCGGCGGACCGGCGACGGGCGTCGGCGGCACGATCAGCTCGTCGGTGACGGGCGCGCTCGCGCCGCTATCGAACGTCCTCGGCGGCGCGCTCGGAGGTCTGAAATGAGCACATGCCTGCGCCCCTCGCTGCACTCGCGGCAAATCGCTGCGGCACGCCCGGCCCTGCGCGTCTGCGCGTGCCTGTGCATGGGCGTCGCTGCGTTCGTCGCCGGCGCGGCTCACGCGCAGGCGCAAGCGGTGCCCATCGTCGGCGCCATCGCGACGATCGGCACCGGCGCGGGCATGGGCGCGACGGGCGCGCTCACGGTCAACGAAACGGCTGGCCTCGACAACGCGCAGGCCAACCAGATCACGGTGACGAACGGCGCCGCGGTCGGCAACGCGAACGCGAGCGTGCAAAGCGCGTCGGTGGCCGCGAACGTGCCGCGCGCGCAGGCGTCGATCGAAGCCAATGCGTTTTCGAACACATCCGGCGCGGTGCTGGTGAACCAGTCGGCCGGAGCAGGGAATCTGCAGCGCAACAGCACCCAGATCGGGACTGCGGCGCTCGGAGTCGAGACCGTCTCGGATGGGGAGCTATCCGCGACGGCCCCGAAAAACGGCAGTCCGGGGCAGTCGAACGCGATTCACGGCGTGCGCGAGGCAAGCATTTCCAGCGATGCCTTGCGCAACGCGAACGGAATCGTGCAGATCAACCAGGCAGCCGGCGCCGGTAATGCCACGGCAAACAGTTTTGTGCTCCGTCCCCCGGCGGGCACTTTTTTTAACTGACCACACTTAAGTATCGGAGCGAATCATGAAGCGCACTCTTATTGCCACGGCCGTTCTCGTTGCCGCGTCCGGCAGCGTGCTTGCCGCGCCGCAGAAGGCCTACCTGTTCAATACGACGGTCGTCGGCGAGATGGTCGGCGTCGAAGGTCTGGTCGGACTGTTTGGCTGCGTGCATGTCTCCAGCACGGCTAACGCGGTGATCAACAACAATCAGACCGTCAACGTGAATGCGACGCTCGATCCGCAGGCGCAGACCTACACCAGCGGCAACGTGACCACGACCCTGAACAACAGCAGAACGTCGGTCAGGGGCGGCGGCTCGGCATTCGCGTTCACGACGCAAAACCATACGTCGTCGAGCTCGGGCTCGCAGGGCTTCGAAGCCTCCGGCGGCTATGCGTACGGCAGCCAGAGCGCGAGCGTGACGAGCGGCGGCTATGAAACCAGCCAGCAGGCAGCCGGCATTGCGGGCAGCTTCTCGCACACAAGTCAGAACTCGGGCGGCCATCTGTCGGCCGGCGGCTCGATCGGCGGCAGCTACAGCTATCAGGACCACAACACGTTCTCGCACGGCAGCGGCTCGTTCAGCGCCCGCGGCGGCCTGCAGGCCGGTTATCGCGAATCGAGCTACGCGAACTCGTCGGGCGTCGCCGGCGGCTTCGAAGCGAGCGAAGCGTCCGGGCAAAGCCGTTCATGGGGCTTCAGGGCGAGCGAAGGCTCCGGCTATGCGATGGTCGGCGAGCAATCGTCGGGCTACTCGCGCAGCCGCTCGTCGTCGAGCGACTCGTATGGCGCCGCCTGGGGCATCGACGCAGGCATGTCGACGACCGACGTGACGACGCGCGGCTCGATCACACAGCACATCAACAACGAAGCTGCCGCCACGCTGAATGCAACCACCGGCACCAACGCAGCCAGCAACGTGTCGGGCAACCTCGGCATCAACATCGCGGAAGGCATCGACAACGCGCAGAGCAACGACGTGTCGCTCGCCTCGGTCGACGTCGGCAACGTGTTCGGCAACGCGCAGGCCTTCAACGTGCAGTCCTCGGGCGGCAGCGCGACGATCCACAACTTCAATCTGAACGCGTCGGTCGGCAACGGGTCGCTGTCGGGTGTGACGGGCAACGTCGGTGTGAACATCGCTTCCGGTATCGGCAACGCGCAGGACAACGCGCTTGCCGGCGCCGTGACGACGACCTCGCCGGGCAAGGCGCTGACCACCGCGATGGATGCGACGGACGACAACTCGCAATCCGCGACGATGACCGTCCACGGGCAATTCCAGGGCACCGCGAGTCTGGGTGCCGATACGCTGAAAGGCGCCTCCGGAAACATCGGCGTGAACATCGCCGGCGGCGCGGGCAACTTGCAGCACAACGGCCTTGCCATCGCGGCGCTGAACAGCGGCAAGTAAGCCGACGACGCGGCGAGCGCGGGCAAGCAGAAGAAGCACAAAGCAGTCGGAAGGGCGCGCCGGCAGCCATCGAAGCTGCCGGCGCGGATCGGGCAGGAGACCAGCATGACCGGGTTCAAGGGGTTCCCGGCGCTACCGTTCGCCGTAGCGCTGGCAGGGTGCGTGCTGTGCGCGGATCACGCCGCCGCACAGTCGAGCATCGACACGTCCACGTTCGTCGGCGTGCCGTTGACGAAGACGGTCCGTTCGATGAAGGACCTGCGCTACAACCACATCGTCAATCAGCAATTCGATTACAGCTGCGGCGCGGCGGCGCTCGCCACCCTCCTCAAGTACGGCTACGGCATCGATATTCCGGAAACCGAACTGATTCGCCGGATGATGGTCTTTTCAACCCCCGAAGTCGTCGTCAAGAACGGCTTCTCGATGCTCGACATGAAGCACTTCGTCGAGACCATCGGACTGCGCGGCCGTGGCTTTCGCGTCAACGTCGAAGCGCTCCACCATCTTCAGATCCCCGTGATGGTCCTGATGAACATCGACGGCTACGAGCATTTCGTGATCGTCAAACATGCGCAGGACGGCCGCGTGTTCATCGCGGATCCGGCGCTCGGCAATCGCATCGTGCTCGAAGAGGACTTCGCGAAGACCTGGAACGGTCTCGTGTTCGCGGTCCTCGGCAAACCCTTCAAGGAGGATTCACCGCTGTTGCAGGACAACGAGTCGCTCGCGCTGAAGCTGCGCGCCGCTGCGCTGGCAGCCGGCACCGCCGCGACTCCCTTTTTCGAGTACGGCTTGAACAAGGCAGACATGTTCTGATCCCGCCATGAAGTCACACTTCACACAGCTTGGGTTCGTGCTCTGCGCCGTCGCCTGCGGCGCAGGCGGCCTTGCCCACGCTTCGGAGGGCGCCGCCTCGCCACCGGCTCCCGAACTTTCGATACCGCCCGAGCCAGGCGCCGCGCCCCTGCGGGTGCAACTCGTCGGCGACGACGTGCTCGCGACCCAGACCGGCAAATACGCCGGCGCGACGATGATCTCCGGCTTCGTGCTGAACGTCATTTCGCAATGGCAGTTGCCCAACGGCGCGAGCGCGCTCGCCCAGGGATCGCTGAGCGCGGTGCAGAACGGCGGCGGCCAGCTCACGAGCTCCGTCAGCACGTTCGCCAGCGTGAGCGGCGGCGCGCACGGCCAACCAGGCGATTCGGGCGCCAACCCGAATGCCCAGGCGCGCGGCGGCCAGAGCGTCGGCGTCAATGGCGTGTCGCAGATCACCCAGGTCGCGGGCGATCGAAACAGCGGCACCAACACCGCGCTAATCGACTTCAACAACAGCGCCGTGACGCTGACGGGCTCCGCCAACGCGCCGTCGGCATCGGCCAGCAATTCGACCGGCTCCGTGAAAGCCGGCATTTCGTTCGGCAGCAACGGCGTGAACGTGGCGCTGCAGACACCCGCTGGGCTCGCCACCCAGACCATCGCGCCGAGCAACGGGCAGATCGCCCAATTGCTGCAGATTGCAGGCAATAACCAGCAAGTCGCCAACGCCCTGCAACTGCATCTGCAAACCCAGCAGATGTCGGCTTCGATGCTTCGTCAGTTAGGCGTACTGCAGGCACTGCAAAACAGGAGATGACGAAGCGGGCCGCCACCCGCCAGTTGCAGCAAAAGCAGTAAAGAAACGGCCGCGCAGTCGGCACCGCGCGGCCGGACCACCGGGGGAGCAAAAATGAAAAAAGTGTCATCGACCAAGGCACCGCGCATGGCTCTCGCGGCCATTCCGGCCGCCGTCATGCTGTGGGCTCTTTCTCAGACGGCGAGCGCGCAGGCGCTCGCCGGTCAATCCGTGGAGGACCGTCTGAACACGCTGATGCGCGTCGTCGATGAGCAGCAGCGGCAGATCCATTCGCTCGAACGGCAGGTCACCGAACTCGAGATGGCGCAGCGCGGACGCGGCGTGCCGGGCGCCGGCGCCCCGGCGGGCAGCGACACGGTGGCCGAGCAGCCCGGCGCCGACGGCCTGCCGGTGCCGCTGCCGCCGCTCGCGCAGATCGCCCCCGGCGCGCCCGCGCCGGCGGGCACCACCGGCACCGCGACCGGCGTGCCGGTCAATCCGCCGACGCCGAACGGCAGCAATGCAGGCAACGCCAGCGCCGGCGGCCTGCCCGCCGCCACGGACGGCAGCGGCGCGGTCGGCCGGACCCAGCGCGCGAACGAACCGGTGCGCACGCAGGCCGAGCAGGCGGTCGTGCAACGCGAGCATGCGCCGCTCTTCGACCACAAGCTGACGATGGACTTCGGCATCAGCGACACCTACTACGACCGTCGCCAGTTGCAGTTGTCGGGCTTCCTCGCGCTCGACGCGATTTTCCTCGGCAACATCAACCTCGGCCAGACCAAGTCGCACCAGGTGATGGCGGACCTCGACACGCGCTACGGCGTGTCCGACCGCATCAATGTCGACGTCGACGTGCCGTACGTGTATCGGCGCAGCACCTTCATCGTCGGCGGCGCGGGCGGCGCGGCGAGCACGCTGTCGGACGCGACGGTGTCGAGTCACGACATCGGCGACGTGAACTTCGGCATCTACTACCAGTTCGTCAGGGAAACCAATGCCTTGCCGGACGTGGTCGGCAGTCTGCGCGTGAAGGCGCCGACCGGCAGCTCGCCGTTCGGCGAAAAAGTCGTGCAGGTCGACGCGGACAACACCAACCTCGTCGCGCCGACCAGGCTGCCGACCGGCACCGGCTTCTGGAACATCACGGCGGGTCTGTCGGTGCTGAAGACCTACGACCCGGTCGTGCTGTTCGGCAGCGTTTCCTATACCTACAACCTCGCGCGTTCGTTCGCGGACATCTCGTCGGTGCAGGGACAAACCGAACCGGCGACGGTCAAGCTCGGCGACATCGTGCAGTTCGGCGGAGGCGTCGCGCTCGCGTTCTCCGACAAGGATTCGGCCAGCGTGTCGTTCACGATGGCGCTCGAACCCGCGTCGCAGACCAAGTCGCCGGGCGGCAGCTATCAGAAGGTGCCGGGCAGCGAAACCACGGCCGCGGCGATGAATTTTGGCCTGAACCACGTCGTGAACAAGCATCTGACCATCAACGGCTCGGTATCGATCGGACTCACACCCGACGCGCCGAACTTCGTGGTCGGCATGCGCTTTCCGTACACCTTCTGACGTGCCAACGATACGAGGTCGAACGTGCGTGAATCACCTCATCTGACCAGTGTGGCTTCCGTCGCGGCAGCGGGATCGCATCTGTCGCTCGCGGTGCCGAAGCAGCGCGCCGCAATGCCGTCCGCCGAGTCCGCGGCGGCGCCGGGCGTTCCCCCACCGGCAAGCAACGAAGCCGGCGCCCCGGCGAGCGCCGCGGTGCGCGGCGTCGAGCGACAGTTGCTGTACGTCGCGCGCACGCCCGACGAAACGCTGATCGCGCATCTGAAAAGCCGCGGCTGGCAGGTCGCGGCGGCGCGCTCGGCGCACGAACTCGGGCGGCTCGTGAAACCTGACATCGCATGCGCGGGGATCGTCGATCTGGCGAGCTTCGCGCCGCGCGACATCGGCGGGCTCGAGGCGAGCCTGCGTCAGCAGCAGATCGGCTGGATCGCGCTGGCGACCAACGAGCGGCTCGACGATCCGCTCGTGCGACGCCTCGTGCGCCACTACTGCTTCGACTTCGTGAAGCTGCCCGTCGCGCACGCCACGATCGACTATCTGGCCGGCCACGCGTTCGGCATGGTCGCGCTGTGCGACCCGGAACTTCCGCCCCCCGTCAGCGAAGCGGGCGACGAGGAAATGGTCGGCACCTGCGAGGCGATGCAACAGCTTTTTCGCACGATCCGCAAGGTCGCGAACACCGACGCGAGCGTGTTCATCGCGGGCGAATCGGGCACTGGCAAGGAGCTGACCGCGCTCGCGATCCACGAGCGCTCGCCGCGCCGCAAGGCGCCTTTCACGCCGATCAACTGCGGCGCGATCCCGCCTCATCTGCTTCAATCCGAACTGTTCGGCTACGAGCGCGGCGCCTTTACCGGCGCGAATCAGCGCAAGATCGGCCGCGTCGAGGCGGCAGACGGCGGCACGCTGTTTCTCGACGAGATCGGCGATCTGCCGCTCGAAAGCCAGGCGAGCCTGCTGCGCTTTCTGCAGGAAGGCAAGATCGAGCGGCTCGGCGGACGCGAATCGATTCCGGTCGACGTGCGCATCATCTCGGCGACCCACGTCGATCTCGACGGCGCGATGCGCGAGGGCCAGTTCCGTGCGGATCTGTTTCATCGCCTGTGCGTGCTGCGCGTCGATGAGCCGCCGCTGCGCGCGCGGGGGCGGGACATCGAGATTCTCGCGTACCACATGCTGCACAAGTTCAAGACCGACAACGCGCGCAAGATTCGCGGCTTCACGCCGTCGGCGATCGAGGCGCTCTACAACTACAACTGGCCCGGCAACGTGCGCGAGCTGATCAACCGCGTACGCCGCGCGATCGTGATGGCCGAGAACAAGCTGATCTCGGCCGACGACCTCGACCTCGCGGGCTACACCGAGCAGGAAAGCATGACGCTCACGCAGGCGCGCGAGGCTGCCGAGAAGCGCGCGATCGAGGCCGCGCTGCTGCGCCATCGGCACCGGTTGAACGAGGCGGCGGTGGATCTGAACATCTCCCGCGTGACGCTGTATCGGCTGATGGGCGTGCACGGCTTGCGCGAACCGGGCAGCGCCGACGACAAGGGAGCGCTCCCCGCGGACGGGCCGGCGCGGGCGTGAGCGGCGGGTACGCGTCGGTGTGGATCGACGGCTCGGGTAGAATCGCCCGGTTACCCTCCTCTTTCCATTCGATGACGACGCTCACCCTGATCGTCGCTCGCGCCAGCAACGGCGTGATCGGCCGCGACAACCAGTTGCCCTGGCGACTGCCCGAAGACCTCAAATTCTTCAAGCGCACGACGATGGGCGCGCCCATCATCATGGGCCGCAAAACGCATGAATCGATCGGCCGGCCACTGCCGGGACGCCGCAACATCGTCGTCACGCGCGATGCCTCGCGACGCTTTCAGGGCTGCGACACCGCGACCAATCTCGACGAAGCGCTCGCGCTCGCCGCGCAGGACCAGGCGCCGCAGGCGTTTCTGATCGGCGGCGCAGAGCTCTACGACGAAGGGCTGCGCCATGCGGACAAGCTGATCGTCACCGAAATCGCCGCCGACTTCGACGGCGACGCGACCCTCCCCGCGATCGACCCGCAAGTGTGGGAAGAAATCGCGCGCGAAGCGCATCACTCGAATGCGCCCAACGACTTCGATTACGCATTCGTCACTTATCAGCGCAAGGACGTCTGAGGGCGCGCGCCGCGCAAGCGATAAAAAACGCCACGCAACGTTCAGTTGCGTGGCGTTTTCGTTTGATACGGGGCTGCGTTGGAACGCGCCGTGCGGCTTACTGCCCCGCGATCGTCATCCGCTCGATCAGCACCGAGCCGGTCTGCTTGGTACCGCGCGTGATCGTATCCGCGCCGATCGCGACGATATGGCGGAACATCTCCTGCAGCGTGCTCGCGACCGTGATTTCCTCGACCGGATACTGGATCTTGCCGTTCTCGACCCAGAAACCCGACGCGCCGCGCGAGTAGTCGCCGGTCACGTAATTGACGCCCTGCCCCATCAGCTCGGTCAGCAGCAGACCCGTGCCGAGCTTCTTCAGCATCGCCTCGAAGTCGTCCTCGGGGCGCGTGTTCGAACTGAGCAGCGACAGGTTGTGCGAGCCGCCCGCGTTGCCGGTGGTCTTCATGCCGAGCTTGCGCGCCGAGTAGGTGGACAGGAAATAGCCCTCGACGACGCCGTCCTTCACGACCGAGCGCTGGCGCGTGCGCACGCCTTCCTCGTCGAACGGCGCGCTGCCCATCGCGCGCGCGACGTGCGGGTCTTCGACCACCTGCACGTGCGGCGCGAACACCGGCTTGCCGAGGCTGTCGACCAGAAACGAAGTCTTGCGATACAGCGCGCCGCCGCTCGTCGCCTGCACGAATGCGCCGAGCAGGCCCGCCGCGAGCGGCGCCTCGAACAGCACCGGCACCTTGCGCGTGTCGAGGCCGCGCGCGCCGATGCGCGCGAGCGCGCGCTGCGCCGCGTAACGACCGACCGCTTCGGGATCGGCGAGTTCGTCGGCGCTGCGCGTCGACGTGTACCAGTCGTCGCGCTGCATGTTGCGGCCGCTGCCGGCGATCGGCGCGCACGCGACGTAGTGGCGCGAATACGGATAGCCGGAGAGGAAGCCGCGCGAGGTCGCCAGCACGAACTGCGAGTGCTGTGCCGACACGCTCGCGCCTTCCGAGTTCTTGATCTGCGGATCGGTCGCGAACGCGGCGTCTTCGGCGCGGCGCGCGATTTCGACCGCTTCGTCGGCGGACAGATTCCACGGGTGGTACAGATCGAGGTCGCGCGGCGCGGTTTCGAGCAGCTCCGCTTCGGCGAGGCCCGCGCAATTGTCTTCGGCGGTGAAGCGCGCGATGTTGTAGGCGGCCGCGACCGTGTCCTTCAATGCCTGCGGCGAGAAGTCCGAGGTGCTCGCGTTACCGCGTTTGTTGCCGATGAACACCGTCACGCCGACCATCTTGTCGCGGTTGTGCTCGATCGTCTCGACTTCGCCACGCCGTACCGAGACGGACAGGCCGTCGCCTTCGGAGATTTCGGTCGCGGCGTCGGTGCCGCCGAGCGCCTTCGCGTGACGAAGGATGTCCGAGGCGATTTCCTTCAGCTCATCCTGGGTATGCGGAAAAAAGCGCTGCTTGACGTCCATGTCTGCTGCCATTGTGGTTGCCGTCCTGTTGGGGCCGCGCGGCCCTGGGTATGCACACCGTATTCGGGGCAGGCGCGCGGGTGCGGGATAGATGCATCCCGCGATCATAGCAAGGTACGCGCCGCCGCGGGTCGGGCCGGCGCGGCAAGTTACAATACCGGCATGACACGCAAAACCCGCATTCAACCGATCGAATCCGTCGTCACGGAAGTCGACGAAAACGGCTACGATCGTCCGAGCAAGTCCCAGGTCAAACGCGAAATGCAGGCGTTGCAGGATCTGGGCTTGGAACTCGTCGCGCTGCCGAAAGACGCGCTCAAGCGCATGCCGATGCCCGAAAAGCTCGACGAAGCCGTGCGCGAAGCGCGCCGCATCACCGACCACGAAGGCAAGCGCCGCCAGATCCAGTACGTCGGCCGCGTGATGCGCTCGCTGCTCGACACCGAAACCGCCGCGCTGCGCACCGCGCTCGACACCTACAAGGGCATCAACAAGTCGGAGACGGCGAAGCTCCATTGGATCGAGCGCACCCGCGAAAAGCTGCTGGCCGACGACGCCGCGCTGACCGAGTTCATCCGCCAGCACCCGAGCGCCGACCCGCAGCAGGGCCGCACGCTGATCCGCAACGCGCGCAAGGAAGCGGAGCAGAGCAAGCCGCCGCGCTACTTCCGCGAGTTGTTCCAGTGGATCAAGAGCGCGGCCGGCACCGACGACGAAGCGCAAGAAGCGCACGACCCCAACCTCGCCGCGGAAGACGACGATGACGACCGCGACGCCTGATCGACGTAAGCAACGTCAGCACCCCGACGAAATCGTGATCGGCCTCGTGTCGATCAGCGACCGCGCGTCGACGGGCGTGTACGAGGACAAGGGCATTCCGGCGTTGCAGGAGTGGCTCGGCGCGGCCTTGAGCTCGCCATGGCAGGTGGTCACGCGGCTGATCGCCGACGACGCGCCGACCATCTCGGCGACGCTGATCGAGCTGGTCGACGAAGTGGGCTGCGATCTGGTGCTGACGACCGGGGGCACCGGACCGTCGCGCCGCGACGTGACGCCCGAGGCGACGCTCGCTGTCGCGACCAGGGAGATGCCCGGCTTCGGCGAGCAGATGCGGCAGATCAGCCTGAATTTCGTGCCGACCGCGATCCTGTCGCGCCAGGTCGCGGTGATCCGCGAAACCGAACGACACGCCGCGCTGATCATCAACCTGCCCGGCCAGCCGAAATCCATCAGGGAAACGCTGGAAGGCCTGCGCGATGACGGCATGGTCAAGGTGCCAGGGATTTTCGCGGCGGTGCCGTACTGCATCGACCTGATCGGCGGCCCTTACGTAGAAACGAACGTCGACGTGGTCAAGGCGTTCCGGCCGAAAAGCGCGCAACGCGCGCCGCGGCAAGACTGAGGTTCGAGGTTCGGGGCCTGCCCGTGCAGGCCCGCGCTTTACTGAGCGCTCGCGGCGGCGTCCGGCGCCGACGGCACGAGGAAATGCTCGCGGTAGTACTTCAGCTCGTCGATCGACTCGTGGATATCGGCCAGCGCCGTGTGCATCGCGCGCTTCTGGAAGCCCTTGTAGATGACCGGCTGCCAGCGCCGGCACAGCTCCTTCAGCGTACTCACGTCGAGGTTGCGGTAGTGGAAGAAGCTCTCCAGATCCGGCATCCAGCGCGCCATGAAGCGGCGGTCCTGGCAGATCGAGTTGCCGCACATCGGCGACTTGCCCGGCGGCACGTACTGGCCGAGGAACTCGCGGATCTGTGCGGTCGCGTCGGCCTCGCTGACCGTCGACGCCTTCACGCGATCGATCAGCCCCGAGCGGCCATGCGTGTTCTGGTTCCACGCGTCCATCTTCGCGAGCGTTTCATCGCTCTGATGAATCGCGAGCACCGGACCTTCGACCATCCTGTCGAGCGTCGAATTCGTCACCACCACCGCGATCTCGATGATGCGGTCGGTGTCGGGCTCGAGCCCGGTCATTTCCATGTCCAGCCAGACGAGATTCATGTCGCTGCGCACGAGCGGCGGCTGTTCGGTGGATGCGAGGATGTCAGTCATGAAGGCAACCCTGAGGGCCGCGCGGCGGGCTTCGCTGGAAACCCGCGCGGCGCGGCATGTGTTCGTTTGAAATCGATTGGCGCGGTTCGAGCCGGGCCGGCCGCGCCAAAGCGCCGCCCTGAACTGCTACCCGGAGCTCTTGCGCTGAACCGTCGCTTTAAACCGTATCTCCGCCGCAAGGCGGGAAGAAACATATAATTCTCGCATAGATACCACGGAATCCCCGGATGCCTACCCTGTACTTCACCGCCCTGTTCGTCGTCGCCGTCGTCGCGATGGTCGGCACCAAACTCTGGCTCGCGTCGCGGCAGATCCGCTTCGTCGTCGCGCATCGCGAACAGGTGCCGAGCCAGTTCGCGAACACCATCGCGCTCACCGCGCATCAGCGCGCGGCCGACTACACGGTCGAGCGCACGCGGCTCGCGATGGTCGAGATCGTCGTCGGCGCGGCCGTGCTGATCTGGCTCACGCTGCTCGGCGGCGTGCAATTGCTCGATCTCGCGATCTCCGACTGGCTCGGCCGCGGCTACGTCGGTCAGATCGCGCTGGTTGCCGCTGTGATCGCGATCACGAGCGCGATCGACCTGCCGTTCGATTACTACCGGCAGTTCGTCGTCGAGCAACGCTTCGGCTTCAATCGCATGAGCAAAAGCCTGTTCTTTTTCGACCGTCTGAAGGGCGCGCTGCTCGGCATCGCGTTCGGCCTGCCGTTGTTGTTCGTCGTGCTGTGGCTGATGAACCGCGCGGGCAACCTGTGGTGGCTGTGGGCATGGGTCGTGTGGGTCGCGTTCCAGATGTTCGGCCTGCTGATTTTCCCGACCTTCATCGCGCCGCTCTTCAACAAGTTCGAGCCGCTGAAGGATGAAGCGCTCGTGACCCGCATCGAGGCGCTGATGAAGCGCTGCGGCTTTGCCGCGAAGGGCCTGTTCGTGATGGACGGCAGCCGCCGTTCGGCACACGGCAACGCGTACTTCACCGGCTTCGGCGCGAGCAAGCGCATCGTGTTTTTCGACACGCTGCTCGCGCGCCTGTCGGGCCGCGAGATCGAAGCGGTGCTCGCGCACGAGCTCGGCCACTTCAAGCGTCGTCACGTGATGAAGCGCATGCTGGTGACGTTCGCGATCAGCCTCGCGATGCTCGCGCTGCTCGGCTGGCTGACGCAATGCGTGTGGTTCTACGAAGGGCTCGGCGTGCGGCCGTCGCTCGTCGGCGGCAATAGCGGACTCGCGCTCGTGCTGTTCTTCCTCGCGCTTCCCGTGTTCATGTTCTTCGTCACGCCGCTTGGCAGTCTCAGCTCGCGCAAGCACGAGTTCGAAGCCGACGCGTTCGCGGCGACGCAAACCGACGCGCACGATCTCGTCAACGCGCTCGTCAAGCTGTACGAGGACAACGCGTCGACGCTGACGCCCGATCCGATCTACACCGCGTTCTACTATTCGCATCCGCCGGCCTCGCAGCGGATCGACCGACTGCTGCAGCACGCATGAGCGGCCGCGCTCCGAAGAAGGCGTCGCGCGGCGCGTCGGCCACCGCATCCGGCATGTACGGCGTGCGCACGGGCGGCCTCGTGGTGGCCGCGCACGGCCGCCACTATCTGGTCGCTCCTGAAGACGGCGGCGCGTTGCTGCAATGTTTCCCACGCGGCAAGCGCAGCGAGGTCGCGGTCGGCGATCGCGTGATCTATGAGCCGACCTCGGCGGATCAAGGCGTGATCGTCGAGATCGGCGAGCGGCGCAATCTGCTGTATCGCTCGGATCAGTACAAGTCGAAGCTGTTCGCCGCGAACCTCGACCAGTTGCTGATCGTGCTCGCCACCGAGCCGCATTTCAGCGAGGATCTGCTCGGCCGCGCGCTCGTCGCCGCCGAGGCGAACGAATTGAAGCCGCTGATCGTGCTGAACAAGATCGACGTCACCGATGCTCTGGACGGCGCGCGCAAGCGGCTCGAGCCGTATCGCGCGCTCGGCTATCCGGTGCTCGAAGCGTCGATCCGCATGCAGCCCGAGGCGGCACGCGCCACGCTGACCGAACATCTGCAGGGTCACGCGACGCTGCTGCTCGGCCAGTCCGGCATGGGCAAATCGACACTCGTGAACCTGCTGATTCCCGATGCCGAAGTCGCGACGCGCGAGATCTCGACCGCGTTGAACAGCGGGCGCCATACCACGACGTTCACGCGTCTTTATCCGCTGCCGCAGTCGGAGGGCACGACCGGCGTGAATGGCGTCAACGGCGCGGCCGGCGCGCTGATCGACTCGCCGGGCTTTCAGGAATTCGGCCTGCATCACCTGACCGAAGGCCGGCTCGAACGCGCGTTCCCCGAGTTCCGGCCGCTGCTGCCAAACTGCCGTTTCTATAACTGCCATCATTTGCACGAGCCTGGCTGCGCGATCCTCGAAGCCGTCGCCGACGGGCGTATCCGCCGCGAACGGCATGCGCTTTATGCGCAGCTCGTGCACGAGGCGAGCCAGATTGTCCGCTGACATGAAACTGATGCGCGCGCCGAACCTGATCATCGGACAGCATTGGGTCAACGTGCTGGAGACCGCGGGCATCGCTTGCGAGCTGCACAACCGCTATCTGAACGGTGCGCTCGGCGAGATTCCGGCCGACCAGTGCGCGCCGGAGTTGTGGCTCGTCGATGAACGCGATGAGGCGATCGCGCGGCGGCTGATCGAAGCGGCCTCGCGAGGACCGGCACCGGGCGCGCCTCCATGGCAATGTCAGCAGTGCGGCGAGGTGCTCGAGGCGCAGTTCACCGTGTGCTGGCAATGCGGGACCGTGCGCGATCCGTTGAAGGGGTGAAGCGGAGTCGGGAATTGAAGAAGCCGGGCATTGCCCGGCTTCTTCTTGTGCTGCGCGCGTGGCCTCGCCGCTTCAGGCGAGCCACACCGCGATGGTCAGCATCAACAGCAGGATCATCCACAGTACGACTGCACGCCACACCAGCCCCACTGCCGATTGCAGCGTGCGCGGCGTGCAGTCGTCGCCGACCTGCATCGGACCGCCGTCGCCGGTGGCGAGCGCGTCGAGGCTCGACGGCTCCGCGAGTGGCCCGGCCAGGCGCGCGCCGAGCGCCCCGCTGCCCGCGGCGAGCAACACGCCGTCGTTCGTATCGGGCCACTGCCGCGCATGATTGCGCCACGCGTAAATCGCATCCTCGAAATTGCCGACGATCGCAAAGCCCAGCGACGTCAGCCGCGCCGGCACCCAGTCGATCACGAAGAACGCGCGCTGCGCGAAGCTCGAAAACGCGACGGTGCGGTCGTCGGCCGGCCGCGCCCATGCGCGCGCGAGATATTCCGCGCAACGGTACAGCACCGCGCCAGCGGGACCGGCCGGAATCAGGAACCAGAAGAACACGCCGAACACATGACGATGCGACGCGACCACCGCGTGGATCAGCGTGTGACGCACGATCTCGCTGACCGGCATGTCGACGGTCTCGAGCCCCGTCCATTCGTTGAGAATTTCGCGCGCGCGTGGCACGTCGTCGTTGTTCAACGCGAGATGGATGTCGGTGAAGTAATGGCTGAACTGCCGGAAGCCGAGCGTGAAGTACAGCACCACGACGTTCCACAGGAACGCGAGCATGAAGTGAATGTGATACAGCACGTAGTAGACGAGCGCGGCCGCGAGCGTCCAGGGCACCACCACGACGAGCCACGCGAGCAGACCGTGACGTTGCTTGCCAGCATCGAATCCGTGCGCCGCCGACTCCGCATGGTATTGAAGCAACGCGGACAACGGATTGTTCGGCGACAGCGCGCGTACCTGTTCAATGATCAGAGCCAGCAATACGGAGAAAAAAGTCATGCGATGCGCCGTGCTTTTTAAGTTTTTTACGATTGTTTTATAACGATAGCACAGGGTCGGATGAGTCTGAACGCGGACGCTGACAAAGCGCCGACAAGTGCGTCGTTCGCGCAACTGTGCATCGTCGACGCGGCGATGCGAGTCACGTAATTTATGCGGCGAGGAACCGATACAGGTTGCGCAGCATCGCCGCCGTCGCGCCCCAGATGAAATGATGGCCGCCTTGCACGGCTGCTGGCGTGACCGTCTGCGCGTGGTGCGCGCCGCGCTGCTCGGCGGCCTCCGGAGCCGCCGTCAATTCGCCGCGCGGATACGGCATCGCGAAGAAGCGGCGCTCTCCGCCCTCGTAGCGGAACAGGCGCTCTTCGTGGTTGGACGGGTCCATCAGGAACGCGAGCGGCACTTCGAAGACCTCGGCCACTTCGAGCGTATCGATCTCCAGCGAGAACGGCGGGTGCACAAGAGCGACGACCGGCGACACGCGAAAGCCGGTGCCAGTGAGATAGTCGGGCAACGCGCCGAGAACTTCGACGCGCGACGCGTCGAGGCCCACCTCTTCGCGCGCTTCGCGCAGAGCCGTAGCAGTCGCATCAGCGTCGAACGGTTCCTGGCGGCCGCCGGGAAAACTCACCTGACCGGCGTGATCGTTCAGATGGTCCGCGCGCTGCGTGAGCAACACGGTAAGACCATGCGCGCGCACGACGAGCGGCACCAGCACCGCGGCCACGCGCGGATCGAGGTCGGTATTGCGCCACGGCGCATCGGCAATTTTCTCGGGTGTCCAGGCAAGCTGCCGATCAAAGCGCGCCCGCAGTGCATCGGGCGTCAGACGCTCGCGCGCGACCGGTGGCAGATCGGCGCCTGTCGCGATGACAGGCAGAGTTTCGGGCTCAAAGACGGGGCGGATCAACGGGTCTCTCTGATGAGCGTGGACATGCCGCTATTTTGACCTGGCCAACAAAAAAGCACCCGCGAGGGGTGCTTTTTCTTACAGCATTTACGCTTGGGAAGCAGCGCGGTCTTTCGAGACCAGCTTTTCCTTGATTCGAGCCGACTTGCCCGAACGCTCGCGCAGATAGTACAGCTTCGCACGACGCACATCGCCGCGACGCTTGACGACGATGCTAGCCAGCAGCGGCGAATACGTCTGGAACGTACGCTCGACGCCTTCGCCCGACGAAATCTTACGGACGATGAACGACGAATTCAGACCACGGTTACGCTTGGCGATCACGACGCCTTCGTAAGCCTGCACACGCTTACGCGTGCCTTCAACCACGTTCACGCTTACGATGACCGTATCGCCCGGACCAAAATCCGGAATGGTCTTTTCGCCGAGAACGCGCGCGATTTCTTCCTGCTCGAGTTTTGCAATCAGATTCATCACTGACTCCTAGATCCATCTTGTCGGCGTTCGTACCTGCCTCACGCGCTTACTGCGTTCGGCTACGGCCCCGATAGAGGATGGGTTCACATCTGGTACCGCACACGCATGCACGGCACCGCCTTGTGTCCGCTCGAAAGACCGGGGCCTCAGGCCTTCGGCTCTTCCTTCGCGAGACTCGCGAGCCACGCCTCGTCGGCACGGCTCAGCATTCTGTTCTTTCTGGCCTTCACGATCAGATCGGGCCGCTTGTTCAACGTGTTGCGCAATGCTTCGCGCCGCCGCCACGCTTCGATTTCCGCATGATGGCCGCCGAGCAGCACATCAGGCACCCGCACGCCCTCGTATTCCTCGGGACGCGTGTAGTGCGGACAATCGAGCAGCACATCGACGAAGCTATCCTGCACCGCCGACTGTGAGTCGTTCAGCACGCCAGGCAACTGACGCACGACCGCATCCATCAACGCCATCGCGGGCAACTCGCCGCCCGACAGCACGAAGTCGCCAAGGCTTACTTCTTCGTCGACTACACGGTCCAGCAGACGCTGGTCGATCGCTTCGTAACGCCCGCACAACACGATCAGACCGGGTTCGGCCGCGAACTTCATCACGCGCTCGTGATTCAGTGTGGCGCCTTGCGGCGACATCATCACGACGCGCGCCGCGCCGATGCCCTGCTCCGACTGCGCCGCTTTCGCGGCACTGATCGCGTCTTCGAGCGGCCGGGCCAGCATAACCATGCCGGGGCCGCCGCCGTATGGGCGATCGTCGATCGTGCGGTAGTTGTCGGTCGTGAAATCGCGCGGATTCCACGTACGCAACCCATAGCGCTGCTGCTTCGCGGCCCGGCTGGTGATACCCCAGTCAGTCAGCGCGCGGAACATTTCTGGAAAGAGCGTCACGACATCGAACTGCATCGCTCTCCCCGCTCAACGATAGATTTCAATAGTCAGCTTCCCAGTCGACGACGATATGCTTTGCCGCCTGGTCCACCGTTTTGACAAAGACGCCGACGAACGGGATCAAACGCTCGCCTGCGACCGGCTTGCCGTTTTTGTCGGTAGCCGGATATTCGATGCGCAGCACCGACTGCGCGCCGTTGTCGATCATGCTGGCGACTTTGCCGAGGTTGAGCCCGGCGAGATTCACCACGTCCAGGCCGATCAGATCGACCCAGTAGAATTCGTCGGCTTCGAGCGCCGGAAATTCGCTACGGCCGATGTATACGCGGGAACCGCGCAAAGCCAACGCCGTATCGCGGTCAGCGACGCCACCCAGACGGGCGACCACGCTGTCGCTATGTGTTTTGGCCTGCAAGGACGGCGCCGATTTGCGCTCCTGGCCTTTCACCAGCCACCAGCGTTTCGCGCTCAGCAAGACGTCGCCGCCTTGCCCGGCATCCGCATGCGCGGCTACCTTGACCCAGCCTTTGAGACCATAGGCGTCGACGATTGCGCCGACTTCGACCGCATCGGCCGGCCAGCTTGCCGCCGTTTCGATGCGCATTTCTGCCGCTTCGAAATCGGCGTTCGCGGCATTGGCTTGCGCCTCTTTCGCCTTGCCGTCGGTTCGTTCGACCGGCTTGCGGACGAATGCACCGAACGACGCCTGACCAGACGCCTTTGCGCGCGAAGCTGCCTTGACGCTACCAGAACTGCCGGAATCACGCTCAGACATCGAATAACCTCGACAACAACTTCGCAGCCTGCTTTGGCGTCTGCTTCAGTAAAACAAATTGCGCATCGGACTGCTCACGCGAGTTGCGCGAGCCGCCGGCCGAACCGACGACGATACGCCTGCGGGCCGCCATATCAAGCAGCCGGCTGCGCCTTTTGCGCTTCCTTCACGAGACGTTCGACGGTCGGCGACAGTTGCGCGCCAACACCTTGCCAGTACGTCAGGCGATCCTGAGCGATACGCAGGGACTCGCCCTTCGTAGCGACCGGGTTGTAGAAACCGACGCGCTCGATGAAGCGGCCGTCACGACGGCTGCGCGAGTCGGTGGCGACGATGTTGTAGAACGGGCGCTTCTTGGAGCCGCCGCGAGCCAAGCGGATGATGACCATACTAGAATCCTTGAAAACCGGGGTTCGGAACGACTGAAACACGCGATTATAGCGGGAAACCGACGCCATAACAAACACTTACCGGGATAAACTGCGGAACCGGGCTGCACCCACCTTCTACAAGAGGTGCGAGAACCCGTTCAAACGCCCGAATTACCTGAAGGAGCGCCTGTGCAACGCCAGCCGAAACTCCCGTTTCCGTTCGCCTTTTGTGCCTTTTTCGTACGCTTTGCTGGACTTTCGCGCACCTCGTGCAGCCGGATTCTACGTGCGGTAGCGGCCGCGGTTATCGCCGCGCAGGCGTTGACGGCAATCGCCGCGCTGCCCATCGAGAAAATCAAGCTGCCGCCGGGCTTTCACATCGAAGTGTTGTCGGACGAGGTGCCGAGCGCGCGCGCGATGACGTTGTCGCCCAAGGGCATTCTCTACGTGGGCAGCGACGATGGCCATGTGTATGCGCTCGAGCTGCGGAACGGCCGCGTGACGGGTCACCACGTGATCGCGTCCGGGCTGCAGATGCCCGCCGGCGTCGCGTGGCGCGACGGCGCGCTGTATGTGTCGGCCGTGTCGAAAATCGTGCGCTTCGATGCGATCGACTCGCACCTGAACGATCCGCCGAAACCGGTCGTTGTCACCGACAAGCTGCCGACGGACACGCATCACGGCTGGAAATTCATTGCGTTCGGCCCGGATGGCAAGCTGTACGTGCCGCAAGGCGCGCCGTGCAACATTTGCCAGAGAGATCCGGACCGCTTTGCGATGATTGGCCGCATGAACCCGGACGGCAGCCACTACGAGGTCGTCGCGCGCGGCATCCGCAATTCGGTCGGCTTCGCGTGGCATCCGGTCACCCACGAACTGTGGTTCACCGACAACGGTCGCGACCTGCTCGGCGACGATATTCCGAGCGACAAGCTCAACCGCGCGCCGCATGTCGGCATGAACTTCGGCTTTCCGTACTGTCACGGCGGCGACACGCCCGACCCCGAGTTCGGCAAGGATCATCCGTGCAGCGAATTCACGCCGCCAGTGGTCAAGCTTGGCGCGCACGTGGCGGCGCTTGGCATGCGCTTCTACGACGGCCCGATGTTTCCAGCCGACTACCGCAACAATATCTTCATCGCCGAGCACGGCTCGTGGAACCGCAGCAAGAAGGTCGGCTACCGCGTCGTGCGCGTGATCACCGACCCTGACGGCAGCCACGCACGCCAGCAGGTCTTTGCCGAAGGCTGGCTGCAACCCGGCGAATCGGTCTGGGGCCGCCCCGCCGACGTGTTGCCGCTGCCAGACGGTTCGCTACTGATCAGCGACGATACCGCCGGCGCAATCTATCGCATCACGTATTCAGCGCCGTAACGCGCGGATGCACGCATGCCCGGCTGAACTCACCCTGAGCCAGGTCCGGCGCATCTCGCCGCCCCGCTTTCAGCCTGGGCGATCGTCCTCCACGTGACCACCCGCGCGCCGCAGGCGTAGAATGCGCGTCGGTCCGCGCCCCCCGCGGCGCGCCGCTCCTTTCGACCGCCCGTCACTCTGCCCACGCGTTCATGCCCACCGCTGCCTCGACTTCCCCGCGCTTCAGATCCAAGACGCTCACCGCCGCGTTGGCGTTCCTGTTCGGCAGCCTCGGCGCCCACCGCTTCTATCTGTATGGCACCCGAGACATCTACGGCTGGGCGCATCTACTCGGCACGCTGATCGGCATTCCCGGCGTGATGCTGCTGGTCGCGACCGAGCGCGCGTCGATCCTGGGCTGGGTGCTCGCGCCGATCGGCGCGGTTTCGCTGTTTGCCGCGTTTCTGGCGGCGCTCGTCTACGGGCTGCGTCCTGATCAGAAATGGGATGCGCAATTCAACACCCACACGCAACGCAAAAGCCGCTCCGGCTGGACGGTCATTTTCGTCGTGATCTTTTCGCTGCTGATCGGTGCGTTTCTGCTGATGACCGGTCTCGCGCTCGCGTTCCAGACCTACTTCGAAAGTCAGGTCGAAGCGGCCAAAGCGATTTCGCAGTAATGCCCCGTGGCGGGACCCGCAGACGTTCCTGCGCGCTAGAAAAGCCTCAGTTGCGGATTGTCGCGCGCCGGTGCGCTCACCTGTTCGGCGCGCGGCGGCTCGATCCGGCGGAAATGCGACATGTCGAGAATGCCGCGGTCGCGCCCGTTCAACCCTAACCGGCGCACGGCCTTGTGAAAGCGCTGCCTGAGCAGATCCGCCCATAAGCCCTCTCCCTTCATGCGGGTCGAGAACGAAGAATCGTAATCCTTGCCGCCTCGCATGTCGCGCACACGGCTCATCACGCGCTCGGCCCGATCCGGGAAATGTGCGCCCAGCCAATCCTTGAACAGCGGCGCGACCTCCCACGGCAGCCGCAGCACGATATAGCTCGCATTGCTGGCGCCCGCTTCGGCGCATGCTTCGAGCACGCGCTCCATATCCGGTTCGGTGACGAACGGGATCACCGGCGCGATGCTGACGCCGACCGGAATGCCCGCCTCGCTGAGCGTACGGATCGTGCGCAGCCGGCGCGACGGCGTGGCCGCGCGCGGTTCGAGCGTGCGCGCGATGTCGGCGTCCAGCGTGGTGATGGTGATCGCCGCCATGAATTGCCCGCGCTCGGCCATCGGCGCAAGCAGGTCGATGTCGCGCTCGATCAGCGATGATTTGGTGATCGCCGCGAACGGGTGGTTGCGCTCGCTGAGCACCTCGACCACACGACGCGTAAGACGCAAGTCACGTTCGGCCGGCTGCCATGCATCGGTGGCGACGCCGAGCGCGATCGGCTCGGGTACATAGGATTTCTTCGACAGTTCCCGCTCGAGCAGTTCGGGCGCGTTGATCTTCGCGTAGATGCGGCTTTCGAAATCGAGCCCGGGCGACAAGCCCAGGTAGCTGTGCGTGGGCCGCGCGAAGCAATAGATGCAGCCGTGTTCGCAGCCCCGGTAAGGATTCAGCGACACATTGAACGGAATGTCCGGCGACGCATTGCGTGTGAGGATGGTTTTTGCGCGCTCCTCGAACACCTGCGTGCGCAGGACCTTCGGCTCCCCGTCTTCGTCGGCCGTCTGCCAGCCGTCGTGGACGGCTTCGCGCTGGTCGACTTCGTAGCGGCCTTGCAGGTTCGTGACCGCGCCGCGCCCCTTGCGAGGCGCCGGCGGCGCGATCGGAAATTCGGGAATGTCAGGGGTGTCGGGGTCATCCACGGCGGGCCACGCAAAGCAAACACAAACGGGAAGCGCCAAAGGAAAGCGGCGCAAAATACCTGTATAAATATACAGTGTTTACGCCGTTTGTCGAGCACTTCGTTGGTCGCTTGATGCGCGTCCAACCCCGTCAGTGAACCGGCACCTACTCGCCCACCGCGATCGTCAGCGTCTCCTTGATTTCCTCCATCACCACATAGCTCTTCGACTGCACCGCGCCCGGCAGTTGCAGCAGGATATCGCCGAGCAACTTCCGGTAATCGGCCATTTCGCCGATGCGCGCCTTGATCAGATAGTCGAAATCGCCCGACACGAGGTGGCACTCGAGCACCTCGGGGATCTTCTGCACCTCGCGCCGGAACAGATCGAACATGTTGCCACTCTTGTGATCGAGCGTGATCTCGACGAACACGAGCAGCGCCGCGCCCAGCTCGGCCGGGTTCACGCGGGCGTAGTAGCCGGTGATCACGCCGTCGCGCTCCATCCGCTTGACGCGCTCGATGCACGGCGTCACCGACAGACCGACCTGCTCCGCCAGGTCCTTCATCGCCATACGGCCGTCCTGCTGCAGGAGCCGCAGGATCTTGTGATCGAGCTTGTCGAGAGCCCGCACGGGCTGGCGCTGGGTACGCATGGTGTTTTTTCTAAAAATGATGAAAATACAATAACAAAACCTGCCTCACTGTTAATAGTATAGCGGTTAACACTGGGCAAACGGCATTTCACCTCACATTGCAGCTCGCCGAATCGAATCAGATCGAAGCTCCGACGAGCGCCTTGCCTTCACTCAATTTTTGGATATCTGGAGCAGCTATGCGAGTCGTCGTTTTGGGCAGTGGCGTCGTCGGCGTGACGAGTGCGTATTACCTCGCGCGCGCCGGTCACGAAGTGACCGTTATCGATCGCGAGGCCGGCCCGGCGCTCGAAACCAGTTTCGCCAACGCGGGCCAGATCTCGCCGGGCTACGCTTCGCCGTGGGCCGCCCCGGGCGTGCCGCTGAAGGCCGTCAAGTGGATGTTCCAGAAGCACGCGCCGCTAGCGATTCGCGTCGACGGCACCGCGTTCCAACTGCAATGGATGTGGCAGATGCTGCAGAACTGCACGGCGCCGCGCTATGCGGTGAACAAGGGCCGTATGGTGCGGCTGGCCGAATACAGCCGCGACTGCCTGCAGGCGTTGCGCGCCGACACCGGCATCGAGTACGAAGGCCGCACCGGCGGCACGCTGCAGGTATTTCGCACGCAACAGCAGTTCGACGGCGCCGCGAAAGACATCGCCGTGCTGCAGGAAGCCAACGTGCCATACGAACTGCTGACGGCCGACGAACTCGCCAAGGCCGAACCAGCCCTCGCCGCGGTGTCGCACAAGCTCACCGGCGGCCTGCGCCTGCCCGGCGACGAAACCGGCGACTGCCAGATGTTCACGACGCGCCTCGCGGCGCTCGCCGAGGATCTGGGCGTCAAGTTCCGCTACAACACGTCGATCGACGCGCTCGCGATGGCGGGCGGCCGCATCGCCGGCGTGCAGTGCGGCAGCGAACTCGTGCGCGCGGATTCGTTCGTGGTCGCGCTCGGCTCGTATTCGACGCGCTTCCTCGATGGCATAGTGAAGATTCCGGTCTATCCGCTGAAGGGCTATTCGATCACTGCGCCGATCGTCGACGCGGCTGCCGCGCCGGTGTCGACCGTGCTCGATGAGACCTACAAGATCGCGATCACGCGCTTCGATGACCGGATTCGCGTCGGCGGGATGGCCGAGATCGTCGGCTTCGACAAATCGCTGCGCCAGGCGCGCCGCGAGACGCTCGAGCTTTCTGTGAATGACCTGTTCCCGGGCGGCGGCGACACGTCGAAGGCGACGTTCTGGAGCGGTCTGCGGCCGATGACGCCGGACGGCACGCCGATCGTCGGCCGCACGCCGGTGCCGAACCTGTTCCTGAACACCGGCCACGGCACGCTTGGCTGGACGATGTCGTGCGGCTCGGGCCAACTGCTCGCCGACTTGATGTCGGGCAAGCAGCCCGCGATTCGCGCGGACGATCTGTCGGTGCATCGCTATCTCGGCGAGACCGCGGGCGAGCATCGGCCGGCGTATGCGTGAGTTTGAGTGCGTGCGCTGACGCGGCCCTGGCCGCGGCGCAGGCCGCAACAAACAGCAGCCGTACAAACAAACGGCGCCTCGCGGGGCGCCGTTTGCATTTCAATGTGCTGCCGCGATGGCGGCCGGCATCGAGGCATGCTCAGAACTGGTCTTCCGACAAAGCCAGCACGCCCTCGCCCCCCTTCGCGCTGACGATCGCCACTTCGAGCGCCGTCGCCTGTGGCAACACGTGCTCGGCGTAGAACCGCGCGGTCGCGATCTTCGCGTCATGAAACGCTCGGTCCTCGTCGCGCTTCGTCGCCGCGGCAAGCTGCGCACGCGCCATCTGCCAGCCGCCCAGCACGATGCCCGCGAGCTTCAGATAGGGCACGCTGCCCGCGAACACCGCATTCGGATCGCCCTTCGCATTGGCGACGACGAAATCGACGACTGCGCCAAGCGCGCGCTGGCCCTGCGCGAGCTGTGTGCGCATCGATGCGAACGCCGCGCCCTGCTGCGCGCCAAGCGCTTCAACCGTTTCGGCGACGCCAGCGAGCAGTTCCTTCGCGACCTTGCCGCCGTCGCGCAGCGTCTTGCGACCGATCAGGTCGTTGGCCTGGATCGCGGTCGTGCCTTCGTAAATCGGTAGAATGCGCGCGTCGCGGTAGTACTGGGCAGCGCCGGTTTCCTCGATGAAGCCCATGCCGCCATGCACCTGCACGCCGAGGCTCGTCACGTCGATCGACAGCTCCGTGCTCCAGCCCTTCACGATCGGCACGAGGTATTCGTAGATCGCCTGATGCTTCGCGCGCGTCGCATCGTCCGGATGACGATGCGCGATATCGCAGTGCGAGGCCGCGAGGTAGGCGAGCGCGCGCGACGCCTCGGTGAGGCTGCGCATCGTCGACAGCATGCGGCGCACGTCCGGGTGCTGGATGATCGCGACCGACTGCTTCGCGGAGCCGTCCACGGGACGGCTCTGCACGCGCTCTTTCGCATACGCGACCGCCTTCTGATATGCGCGATCCGAGATCGCGACACCTTGCATGCCGACCGCGAAACGGGCGGCGTTCATCATGATGAACATGTATTCGAGGCCACGATTCTCTTCGCCGATCAGCTGACCGAGCGCGCCGCCGTGATCGCCGAACTGCAGCACGGCGGTCGGGCTCGCCTTGATGCCGAGCTTGTGTTCGATCGATACGCAGTGAACGTCGTTGCGCTCACCGAGCGAACCGTCTTCGTTGACGAGAAACTTCGGCACAAGGAACAGCGAAATGCCTTTCACGCCATCGGGCGCGTTCGGCGTGCGTGCGAGCACCAGATGCACGATGTTCTTCGCCATGTCGTGCTCGCCCCACGTGATGAAAATCTTCGTGCCGAACAGCTTGAACGAACCGTCGGCCTGCGGCTCGGCGCGCGTGCGTACGAGCGCGAGATCGGAGCCGGCCTGCGGTTCGGTCAGGTTCATCGTACCGGTCCATTCGCCGGAAATCAGCTTGGGCACATAGGTCTGTTTTTGCGCTTCGCTGCCAGCGGTTAGCAGCGCTTCGATGGCGCCGTCGGTCAGCAACGGACACAGCGCAAAAGAGAGGTTAGACGCGTTGAGCATTTCGATGCAAGGCGTCGCGATCAGCTTCGGCAGGCCCTGGCCTTCGTAGTCGAGCGGATGTTGCACGCCCTGCCAACCGCCTTCGGCAAACTGGCGGAAGGCTTCCCTGAAACCCGGCGTCGCAGTGACCACGCCATCCTTCCAGCTGCTCGGATTGCGATCGCCGTCGACGTTCAGCGGCGCGAGCACTTCGCCGCATAGTTTCGCCGACTCGTCGAGCACGGCCCGCGCGGTGTCGAGGTTCGCGTCCTCGAAGCCGGGCAGCTTCGCGATGTCTTCGAGTCCGGCCAGTTCTTTCATCACGAACAGCATGTCCTTGATGGGCGCCGTATAGCTCATTTCGGTTCTCCTCCCTTGATATGAAAAAAGGGCGCGGGACTTGGTCGGTCCTGCGCCCTTCGCTTGCTTTCGGCGGCCTCTTTCAGGCGCCGCGGCGCTTAGCCGAGTTCGCGCACGAGTTCCGGCACGAGGGTGAACAGATCGCCAACCAAGCCGTAATCGGCCACGCTGAAAATCGGCGCTTCTTCGTCCTTGTTGATCGCGACGATGACCTTCGAGTCCTTCATGCCGGCCAGATGCTGGATCGCACCCGAGATGCCGACCGCGACGTACAGTTGCGGCGCCACGATCTTGCCGGTCTGACCGACCTGATAATCGTTCGGCACGAACCCCGCGTCGACCGCCGCACGCGATGCGCCCAGTGCCGCGCCGAGCTTGTCGGCCAGCGGTTCCAGCACCTTCATGTAGTTCTCGCCATTGCCCAGACCACGGCCACCCGACACGATGATCTTCGCGCTCGTCAGTTCCGGACGATCGAGCTTCGTCACTTCGCGGCTCACGAACTGCGAGAGGCCTGCGTCGGCTGCCGCTTCGATCTTCTCGACCGCTGCGCTGCCGCCTTCGGCCGCGACGGCATCAAAACCGGTCGAGCGCACGGTGATGACCTTGATCGGATCAGCCGATTGCACGATCGCGATCGCGTTGCCCGCGTAGATAGGACGCTCGAACGTGTCGGCGCTATCCACTGCCGTGATGTCGCTGATCTGCGCGACGTCGAGCTTCGCGGCGATACGCGGCGCGATGTTCTTGCCGTAGGCGGTAGCCGGCGCGAGGATGTGCGTGTAGTGCTTCGCCGCATCTTGCACAAGCGTCAGCACCGTCGCTTCGACGTTTTCCGCGAGGCCTGCGGCCAGTTGCGGCGCATCGGCAAGCAGCACCTTGCTGACACCCGCGATCTTCGCGGCCGCATCGGCCGCGCCCTGCGCGTTATGTCCCGCGACCAGCACGTGAATATCACCGCCGATCTTCTGTGCCGCTGCGATCGTGTTCAGCGTCGCGGCCTTGATCGACGCATTGTCGTGTTCTGCAATTACCAGGTTCGTCATTTCTCGGGTCTCCTCACAGCACCTTCGCTTCGGTCTTCAGCTTCTCGACCAGCGTCTTCACGTCCGGCACCTTCACACCGGCGGAACGCTTCGGCGGCTCGGCGACTTTCAGCGTCTTCAGACGCGGCGTGACATCGACGCCGAGGTCTTCGGGCTTGAGCGTTTCCAGCGGCTTTTTCTTCGCCTTCATGATGTTCGGCAGCGTTACGTAACGCGGCTCGTTCAGGCGCAGATCGGTCGTGACCACGGCCGGCAGCGTCAGCGACAGCGTTTCCGCGCCACCGTCCACTTCACGCGAGACCGTCGCCTTGCCGTCCGCCACGACAAGCTTCGACGCGAACGTCGCCTGCGGCAGATTCGCCAGCGCGGCGAGCATCTGGCCGGTCTGATTGGAGTCGTCGTCGATGGCCTGTTTGCCGAGGATCACCAGTTGCGGCTGCTCCCTGTCGACGAGCGCCTTGAGCAGCTTCGCGACGGCGAGCGGCTGCAGGTCTTCGTTCGATTCGATCAGGATCGCGCGATCCGCGCCGATGGCGAGCGCGGTGCGCAGCGTTTCCTGCGCCTGCGCAACACCGGCCGACACGGCGATCACTTCGGTCGCGACGCCCGCTTCCTTCAGACGCACCGCTTCTTCAACCGCGATTTCGTCGAACGGGTTCATCGACATTTTCACGTTCGCGATATCGACGCCCGTACCGTCCGATTTCACGCGGACCTTCACGTTGTAGTCGACCACTCTTTTCACTGGCACCAGAATTTTCATGCACACGCTCCAAAGTTACGAATACGTCAACCCGATGAACATTATAGCGACTGCCCTCATGACAGCCGTGTCGCGGGCGCTTTGCGGGAGGATATCGCTCCTCAGCGGCGTAATGGCAATATCGAACGATCGTTCTATTTTAATCTCCAAAAAACCCGGGAGACAACCCCGGGTTCCGACTCAGACCTCTAATTTCGCATTGCCGTCGTGTTCTGCGAGGTCCGCGGGCGTTGCATCACCAGGAGGTGATTACCGAGCCGCCGAATTTGCTGTCGACGAACTGCTTCACTTCCGGCGAGTGGTACGCCGCGACGAGCTTCGCGACCCACGGCTTGTTCTTGTCCGCTTCGCGAATCGCGATCACGTTCACGTAGGGACCTTTCCGGTCCTCGATCGCAATAGCGTCCTGAGTTGGCTTGAGGCCCGCTTCCATCGCGAAGTTGGTGTTGATCGCGGCGGCATCGACATCGTCCAGCGAACGCGGAATCTGCGCCGCGTCAAGCTCGACGATCTTTAGTTTCTTCGGATTGTCGACGATGTCGAGCGGCGTCGCCTTCAGGCCCGCCTCGGCGCGCAGCTTCAGCAAGCCCTGCTTCTGCAGCAACAGCAGCGCGCGGCCGCCGTTGGTCGGGTCGTTCGGCACGGCGATCTTCGCGCCCGGCTGCAGTTCGGCGAGCGACTTCACCTTCTTCGAGTAGATACCCATCGGGTACGTGACCGTATCGGCGATACGGATCAGCTTGTAGCCGCGATCCTTCACCTGCGCCTGCAGGTACGGCTCGTGCTGGTAGCTGTTCGCGTCCAGATCGCCGCCCGCGAGCGCCGCGTTCGGCTGCACGTAGTCGGAGAATTCGACGATCCTGATGTTCAGGCCGTTCTTCGCCGCGACCATCTTCACGACGTCCATGATCTGCGCGTGCGGGCCGCCGGTGACACCAACCTTGATCGTGTCTTCGGCATGCGCCGCGGTGGTGGCGAAGAGCGTTGCCGCGCCGAATGCGGCGGCCAGCTTGAGAATGAAGCGACGTTGCATGATGGACCTTTTCCGAATCTTTATTAGCGGGCTTCCGAACGCCCTTGTTTATTTGTGGCTCAGACGACGCACGAGCCAATCCCCAAACGACTGCACCAGTTGCACGAACACGATCAGTATCAGCACGACCGCGAGCATCACTTCTGGCAGGAAGCGCTGATAGCCGTAGCGGATGCCGAGGTCGCCAAGACCGCCGCCGCCGATCGCGCCGGCCATCGCCGAATAGCCGACCAGCGACACGAACGTGATTGTCAACCCGGCGACCACCCCCGGCAGCGATTCCGGCAACAGCACCTTGAAGACGATCTGGCTGGTGGTCGCGCCCATCGCCTGGGCCGCCTCGATGAGCCCGCGATCGACCTCGCGCAGCGCCGTTTCGACCAGACGCGCGATGAACGGCGCCGCGGCGATCGTCAGCGGCACGATCGCGGCCGCGGTGCCGATTGACGAACCGACGACCAGTCGCGTAAACGGAATCACCGCGACCAGCAGGATGATGAACGGCGTCGAGCGCACCGCGTTGACGATCACGCCCATCACGCGATTCAACGCGACGTTTTCGAGCACGCCCTGGCGGTTGGTCAAATACAGCAGCACGCCGAGCGGCACGCCGACCACAGCGCCAATCAGTCCGGAGATGCCCACCATGATGAGCGTCTCCCAGAACGACTGGACGAACATATCGAACATTTCACTCAACATGCGAGAGCTCCTCCACTACGACACCCTGCTCGCGCAGAAACGTGATCGCCTGCGCGACCTTGGCCGGATCGCCGCCCGCGAGTACCGCGAGCGAGCCGAACGCCTGCCCCTGGATTTCGTCGATCTGGCCGTGCAGGATGTTGAAGTCGAGCTCGTAGCGGCGAATCGTCTCCGACAGGATCGGCTGATCGACGCCCGAACCGGTGAACGCGAGGCGCAGCAGATGGCCGCTGCCGGTCTTCAACCGCTGCGCGACGCGCGCCTTCATGGCGGGCGGCAGCTCCTGCGCGATCACGTCGCCGATCAGCGCGCGCGTGACTTCGTGGTGCGGCTGCAGGAACACGTCGATCACCTTGCCCTCTTCGACGACGCGGCCCGCGTCGAGCACCGCGACGCGATCGCAGACCTGCTTGATCACGTCCATCTGGTGAGTGATCAGCACGATCGTCAGGTTCAGTTCGCGGTTGATGCGCTTGAGCAGATCGAGGATCGCGCGGGTGGTTTCGGGGTCGAGCGCGGAGGTCGCCTCGTCCGACAGCAGTACCTTCGGCTTGCTCGCGAGCGCACGCGCGATGCCCACGCGCTGCTTCTGCCCGCCGCTGATCTGCGCCGGATAGCGGTCCTTCTGCGCCGACAGACCGACGAGCTCGAGCAGCGGCAGCACGTTCGCCTCGATCTCGTCGCGCTTCATGCCGGCCAGTTCGAGCGGCAGCGCGACGTTCTCGTACACGGTGCGCGACGACAACAGATTGAAGTGCTGGAAGATCATGCCGATCTCGCGACGCGCGTCGCGCAGTTGCGCGGCGGGCAGCGTCGTCAGATCGCGGCCGTTGACGAGGATGTTGCCCTCGGATGGGCGCGTCAGCAGGTTGATCGTGCGCACGAGCGTGCTCTTGCCCGCGCCGCTGCGGCCGATGATGCCGAACACCTCGCCCGCCGGAATCGTCAGATTGACGTTGTGCAGCGCCTCGACCCACCCCCGGGGCCCGGCAAACCGCTGGGAAACATTGCGTATTTCGATCATGGACAAACGAAAACGGCGGAGGCTGCCGGCGAGCATCGTGCTCCCGACAAGCGGCCGCCGTTTCTTTTATTGGGATTTGAGGTCGTCATTCTACCGCAGCGACGACATGCCCTTTAATAATCAATTTCGATCTTTTCATAACCTGCGGGCATTAGAGCCGCACCTTATGCACGAAGCTCACGCGCTTCGCGCCGCGACGACTATGATCGAGCCACCCTTCCTCAGCACAGGCCGCCGCCATGCAGACTTCTCCGAGCCACACCGTGCGCGCGAGCGCCGGCAGTCTCAATAAAGATGCGCCGCAGCGCGGGTCGGTGACGACCGGCGATGGCATCGAGTTGCCGCTGTATCGCTGGCGGCCGAACGGGCCCATACGCGCGACGGTCGCGCTGCTGCACGGCCTCGCCGAGCACGCCGGCCGTTACGCCGCCGTTGCGGGCCGGCTCAACGCGGCGGGCATCGAACTCGTCGCGATCGATCTGCGCGGCCACGGCCACGCGCCCGGCAAGCGCGCCTATGTGAAACGCTTCGACGACTACCTGCTCGATGCGCAGGCGCTGCTCGATGCCGCCGCGCAAAGCTGTGCGCCGTTATTCCTGATGGGTCACAGCATGGGTGGCGCGGTGGCGGCGCTGTATGCGATAGAGCGCCTCGACGCGAGCGGGCGGCGCCTCGCCGGCCTGATCCTGTCGAGCCCCGCGCTCGCGCCGGGCCGCGACGTGCCGAAGTGGATGCTCGCGCTAAGCCAGGTGATCAGCCGCGTCTACCCAACCTTCCCGGCGATGAAGATCGACCCTGCGCTGCTCTCGCGCCTTCAGCCGGTGGTCAAAGCCAACCTCAACGATCCGCTCGTGCATCACGACGCGATTCCGGCGCGCACGGGCGCCGAGCTGCTGCTCGCGATGGCGCGCATCGAACGCGGACGCGCGAGGCTGCGCATGCCGCTGCTCGTGTTTCATGGCACCGACGACAAAGTGACCGAGCCCGACGGCAGCCGCGCGTTCGGCGAGCACGCGGGCTCGCCGGACAAGACGCTCACGCTGCACGAGGGTAGCTACCACGAGACGATGAACGACCTCGATCGCGATCGGGTGATCGAGGCGTTGGTCGAGTGGATCGAAAGGCGGGCGGTTGGACCGGGTTGACAAGACGCGGCGCTTGCTGGCCGTCGACTAGCGCTTCCACTCCGGCGCGCGTTTGTCGATGAAAGCCTGCACGCCTTCGAGCGCCGAGTCGTCCATCATGTTGCAGACCATCGTCTGCCCCGCGAGCTGGTACGCGGCTTCGATACCCATTTCGAGCTGCCGGTAGAACAGACCCTTGCCCGCGCTGACAGCTTCGACCGGCTTCGCGCAGATGCTCGCGGCGAGCCGCGCGACTTCGTCGTCGAGCGCATCGGCTGGGGCGACGCGGTTCACGAGCCCCTGCTTGCGCGCTTGGGCGGCGTCGATGAAATCGCCGGTCAGCAGCATTTCGAGCGCGGCCTTGCGCGACAGGTTGCGCGACAGCGGCACCGACGGTGTCGCGCAGAACAATCCGAGGTTCACGCCCGATACGGCGAAGCGCGCGGTATCGGCGGCGACCGCGAGATCGCACATTGCGACCAGCTGGCAGCCGGCGGCGGTCGCGATGCCATGCACGCGCGCGATCACCGGCTGCGGCATGCGCTGGATCGTCAGCATCAGCTTCGTGCAGCGCGCGAACAGCTGCTGGTAATAAGCAAGCGATGGCGCCGCGCGCATTTCCTTCAGGTCGTGCCCCGCGCAGAACGCGCGGCCAGCGCCGGCGATCACGACCACGCGGGCATCGGTCTTCGCGATCCCGGTCAGCGTCTGCAGCAGTCCGTCGAGCAACGCTTCGGACAGCGCATTGAACGCATCGGGCCGGTTCATCGTCACACGCACGACGCCCGCTACGCGATATGCGTCGTGTTCGATCGTGACCGGCGACGCGTCGCCGGTGCTGGCGGGACTGGTGTTCATGGCTCGCTCCTCGGTGCGTGAATGTCGATTTTCGCTCGCTGGCTTTCGAGCCACTGTCGCCGCGTGCAGTCGGGCAACCTCAGATCTCCGCCAGCGACCGCACGTGCGCGACCACGCTGCGCCCGAGCGCCGACAGGTTGTAGCCGCCCTCGAGACAACTGACGATGCGCCCACGCGCATAACGCCGCGCGATCTCGCGCATCTGGTCGGTGATCCACGCGTAATCGTCTTCGACGAGGCCCATGTTGCCGAGGTCGTCCTCGCGATGCGCGTCGAAGCCGGCCGAGATGAACAGCATCTCCGGCCTGAATTCGTGCAGGCGCGGCAACCACAGCATATCGACCGCTTCGCGCACGGCCATGCCGTTCGAACGCGCCGGCATCGGCACGTTGCACATGTTGGACGCCTGGTTGTCGGCGCCCGTGAACGGATAGAACGGGTGCTGGAAGATACTGCACATCAGCACGCGCGGGTCGCCCGAGAACGCGGCCTCGGTGCCGTTGCCGTGATGCACGTCGAAGTCGATGATGGCGACGCGCGCGAGACCATGCACGTCGAGCGCGTGGCGCGCGGCGATCGCGATGTTGTTGAAAAAGCAGAAGCCCATCGCACGCGCCGGCTCCGCGTGATGGCCCGGCGGCCGCACGCTGCAGAACGCGTTGTCGTAGCGGCCTTCGATCACCGCGTCGGTGGCGGCGACCGCCGCGCCCGCCGCGCGCAACGCGGCCTGCCACGTGTGCGGATTCATCGTCGTGTCGGGATCGATCTCGGCGACGCCCTCGACGGGCGAGCGACCGCGGATGTAGTCGACATGCGCCTGCGTGTGCACTCGCAGCAGCGCGGCCTCGTCGACGAGCGGCGGCGATTCGCGCTCGATCAGCGCGTCGATGCGGCTTGCGATCAGTTGATCCTCGATCGCCTGCAGGCGCGCGGGACACTCGGGGTGCCACTGCCCCATGTCGTGCAGCAGACAGTCGGGGTGGGAATAGAAGCCTGTTGCCATAGTTCGTGTTGTGCGTCTCTTCTACGGCGCGACGCATGAACTGCGCGCGCGGCGTGTCTCCGTCGAGCGGCGCGCGCCCCCGCGCGCCTCCATTCGTCAAGTTACCACACGACGCCGCTGTCGCCGATTCAGCACGGTTTTGCGGAAGTCGTCGGATATACTTCCCCGACCCGTTATTCGCCGTTTCGTTCCTGCAGCTTTCCGACTGCTTCCAGCCTTTCACGCATCGCGCTCACTGCTCACCATGACCGTCAAGCTTGCTCTGTCCGCAGGATCCCCACGCAACCGTCTTCGCCTCGGCACCCACGCCGCCTCACTGATCGTCGCATCGTGCATGTTCATCGCAGCAAGTCCCGCGAGCGCGCAAAGCGCCACAAGGAAAGCACCGGTGCAACTCGCGCAGAGCCAGCCGCAGCAGCCGGTACCGCAAGGACAGACGTTCGAGGAAGAGATCATTCCGCAGCGCTATGCGCACAACGCGAACGTCGATGCGTTCATCAACGAGATGGTCGCACGCTACGATTTCGACGAAGCGTCGCTGCACGCGCTGTTCACCGGCGTCAGCTACTCGGCGACCGCAGTGAAGCTGGTCACCCCGTCACCGACGCCGTCGGTCAAGAACTGGCGCTCGTATCAGGCGCGCTTCCTCGACCCGGTGCGCGTCAATGCCGGCGTGCAGTTCTGGCGCGAGAACCGGGCCACGCTGCAGCGCGCGTATCAGGAGTTCGGCGTGCCGCCGGAGATGATCGTCGGCATCATCGGCGTCGAGACGATCTACGGTCGCTACATGGGTAATTTCCGCGTGCTCGATGCGCTGACCACGCTGAGCTTCGATTATCCGAACACCGCGAATCGCGCGGACCGCCAGGCGACCTTCCGCAAGAATCTCGAAGACTACCTGGTGTGGACGCGCGACGCGCAGATCGACCCGAACACGGTGCTCGGCTCGTACACCGGCGCGATCGGCATTCCGCAGTTCCTGCCGAGCAGCATCGTCCAATACGCGGTGGACTACGAAGGCAACAAGCGCATCGATCTGCGCACGAGCGATGCGGATGCGATCGGCAGCGTCGCGAATTATCTGCGCCAGAACGGCTGGGAAAGCGGCCGGCCGGTGGTATGGCGAATCGGCTCGGACGCGGGCAGCCTCGGTGTCGCCCAGGCCGCGGCCAATGGGCAGCCGGAGCCGCACTGGCCGCTCGACCAGTTGCTGCGTGCCGGCCTCGTGCTGAACGAGCCGAACGTCGACATTGCTTCCGAAGCGGGCACCCCGGTCACGGTGGTCGATCTGCCGACACCGGGACGCGGCACCGAGTTCGTGCTCGGCCTGAAGAATTTCTACGTGCTCACGCGCTACAACCGCAGCTTCTTCTATGCGCTCGCGGTGTATCAGCTGGGTCAGAAGGTCAAGGCGCAGATGCAAGCGATCGACGCGGCGAATGCCGCAAAAGCGGCCAACAACGGCAGCGCGTCGCAAGGCCAGGCGGATCAGTCGAACTCAGATTCGCAGTGAGTCGCGGCGCGAGTCGCCGTGCGCGCCTCGCGTTGAAAGACGCAAAAAAAAGCGCCGGCTCGACCGGCGCTTTTCATTCGCTCGTGTGCCCGCGAAGGCGCCCGGCGAACCGCTTACGCGGGAAATACCCCCGTGGACAGATAACGGTCGCCGCGATCGCAGACGATGAACACGATCGTCGCGTTCTCGACCTGACGCGCGATGCGCAGCGCGACTTCGCACGCGCCACCCGACGAAATGCCCGCGAAGATGCCTTCGACCGACGCCAGGCGGCGCGCCATCGCCTCGGCCGCGGATTGGCTGACGTTCTCCACGCGGTCGACGCGGCTGCGGTCGAAGATTTTCGGCAGATACGCTTCCGGCCATTTGCGAATACCCGGAATACGCGAGCCCTCTTCCGGCTGCGCGCCGATGATTTCGATCTGCTGGTTCTGCGTTTTCAGATACGTCGACACGCCCATGATCGTGCCGGTCGTGCCCATCGACGACACGAAGTGCGTGATGCGCCCTTCCGTGTCGCGCCAGATTTCCGGGCCCGTGCCTTCGATGTGCGAGGCCGGATTGTCCGGGTTCGCGAACTGATCGAGGATGATGCCCTTGCCTTCGCGCTGCATCTGCTCGGCGAGATCGCGCGCGTACTCCATGCCGCCTTTGACAGGCGTCAGGATGATTTCCGCGCCGTAAGCGGCCATGCTCTGGCGGCGCTCGACCGACAGATCTTCCGGCATGACCAGTACCATCTTGTAGCCGCGGACTGCGGCGGCCATCGCGAGCGCAATGCCGGTGTTGCCGCTCGTCGATTCGATCAGCGTGTCGCCCGGCTTGATGCGTCCGCGCGCTTCGGCCTTCTTGATCATGGACAACGCCGGCCGGTCTTTCACCGACCCCGCAGGATTGTTGCCCTCAAGCTTCGCGAGGATCACATTGTTGCGGCTACGGATCTCGTCGTCGGGAAGCCGGACGAGTTGTACGAGCGGCGTATTGCCGATCGTGTCTTCAATCGTTTGGTATGCCATATGGGGTCTAGCGATCGATGCGCGAAAGAGTGTCTTCAATCCATCGATTCTAAACCACGATCTCCGGCCGCTGCCCTGCAGCCCTTCTGCCCGCATGGATGCATGGTGTTGCCACGCAAAAGCCCGCGGCTGCGAGCCGCGGGAACACGTGTGTACCAATCGATGCAATGGAACGTTCGCGAACCCTGCGCGCCGCAAGCCGCTCGTCAGCATGGCACGCGCAAGGCTCGCGACCGCTTACTTCTTCACCGCCACTGCGGCGGCGCCCTTCTGCGTGGCGGCGGACGCGGCCGTAGCGGCCGGCTCCTTGCCCGCCGCAGCTGCCGCAACCTGCGTGCTAGCAGCCGCACCAGCCGGTCCGACAGCGAGACCCTCCGCCTGCAGGCGCTCGATGGTGTGCCCGCCCATGCCCTTGACGCGCTTGCCGAAATCCGCCGCGTCCTTGAACGGGCCGTGCGCATTACGTTCCTCGACAATCGCTTTGGCTTTTGCCGGACCGATGCCCTTGATGCCGCGCAGCGCGTCTTCGTTAGCCGTGTTGACGTCGACCGCCGCATATGCGTGGCCGAAAGCGGCGAGCATCGCCGCGGTAACCAGTACTTTTCGAAACATATTGGAATCTCCCTGTTGCCACTGGCCGGCGACCATCACCGGCCAGGAGATTCCAGTTTAAAGAGGATGACGTACGAATCACACCTGGCCGAACAGCCAACGCACGTAACGATCGACACCTTCCTGCACGCTCAGAAACGGCGCGTCGTAGCCGGCCGTGCGCAGTTTCGACTGATCGGCCTGCGTGAAGCACTGATACTTGCCGCGCAGCGCGTCGGGGAACGGAATGTATTCGATCAGCCCGCGTTGCACCTGATCCGCGAGCGACAGCGCCGGCTCGTTGTTCAGCGCGCGCAGCGTGTTGACCACGGTGCTCGCGATATCGTTGAACGGCTGCGCGCGGCCGGTGCCGAGATTGAAAATGCCTGACTTCTCCGGATGATCGAAGAAGAACAGGTTGACCTTGACGACGTCTTCGACCGAGATGAAATCGCGCGTCTGCTCGCCGGCCGCATAGCCGTTGTACTCGCCGAACAGCTTGACCTTGCCCTCGGCGCGGAACTGGTTGAAGTTGTGAAACGCGACCGACGCCATGCGCGCCTTGTGCGTTTCGCGCGGACCGTAGACGTTGAAATAACGGAAGCCCACGATCTGGCTCTTCGCGGTGGGCAGCACGCGGCGAATCACCTGATCGAACAGGAACTTCGAATAGCCGTACACGTTCAGCGGCTGCTCGACCTCGCGCTCCTCGACGAAGCGGCTCGAGCCGCCATACGTCGCCGCCGACGACGCGTACAGGAACTGGACGTTCTGCGCGAGGCAGATGTCCAGCACGTCGCGGCTATAGCGGTAGTTGTTGTCCATCATGTAGCGGCCGTCGGTTTCCATCGTGTCCGAGCAGGCGCCTTCGTGGAGTATCGCGCGCACCTTGCCGAAGTCGCCGCGCCTGAAGCGCTCGACGAATTCGGTTTTGTCGAGATAGTCGTCGATTTCGCAGTCGACCAGATTCCTGAACTTGTCCGCACGCGTGAGGTTATCGACGGCGATGATGCGCTGTTCGCCGCGCTCGTTGAGCGCCTTCACGAGATTGCTGCCGATAAAACCGGCCGCGCCGGTGACGATGACGGTCATGGTGATCCTGCGGTAGTGAGCTTCGTTCAGTCAACGCCGCGCGGGGTCCGCTGGTCCGTCGGACGACGGCGCCCCGCGGGCTGCATCAGGAAAAGAGTTCGTCGTAGTCGACGGTGGCGGTGCCCAGTTTGCCGACCACGATGCCGGCCGCGCGATTCGCGAGTCCAACCGCGTCAACAAGCGAAAGACCCGCGCCGAGCATCGCGGCGAGTGTCGCGATCACGGTGTCCCCCGCGCCCGAAACATCATACACTTCGCGCGCAACGGCCGACGCGTGCAGGATGCCATCGTCGGAGAACAGCGTCATGCCCTCCTCCGAGCGCGTCAGCAGCAGCGCCTCGAACTGGAGCTCGGCGCGCAGCTTCGTGACGCGCGCGATCAGATCTTCCTCGGACTTCCACTGTCCGACGACCTCGCGCAATTCCGCGCGATTCGGCGTGATCAGCGTCGCGCCGCGATAGCGCTCCCAGTCGTCGCCCTTCGGATCGACGAGCACCGGTTTGCCGGCCGCGTGCGCCTTCGCGATCATTTGCGTGACGTGCGTGAGGCCGCCCTTCGCGTAGTCGGACATCAGGATCACGTCGTACGATGGCAGCAGCTCGTCGAAACGCGCGAGGCCCGCGAGCAGCACCTCGTGTGCCGGCGAGTTTTCGAAATCGACGCGCAGCAACTGTTGCTGACGCGACAGCACGCGCAGCTTGATCGTCGTCAGCAAGGCCGGATCGCGTTCCAGATGCGGCGTGACGCCGCTTTCGCCGAGCAGCTGCACGATACGCTCGCCGGGCTCGTCATGACCGACCACGCACAAAAGACCCGCCTGCGCGCTGAGCGCGACCGCGTTGCGTGCGACGTTCGCCGCGCCGCCCAGCCGATCTTCCTGGCGCTGCACGTGCACGACCGGCACGGGCGCCTCCGGAGAAATGCGGTTGACGTCGCCGAACCAGTATCGGTCGAGCATCACGTCGCCGACCACCAGCACGCGCGCCGCGTTGAGCTGCGCGCGCGGCACGACCGTGAGCTTCTGCGCCGTCGTGGACGCGGGCGCCGCGGGCATCGCCTCAGGCATCGACCGGAAGTTCAGAGGGTTGGGCATAGGGGCGTCCAATGGCGTGGTAGTCAATACCGAGCTCGGTCATCGCGTCCGGTTCGTACAGGTTGCGGCCGTCGAAAATCAGCGGTGTCTTCAGCACCGATTTCAGATGCACGAAATCAGGACTCTTGAACTCCTTCCATTCGGTCACGATCACGAGCGCGTCGGCGCCGATCAGCGTTTCGTCCTGAGTGCTCGTGAACGTGAGACGCGCCAGTTGCTCCGGCGCAGCGTGCAGATCCATCGCGAATACGCGACGCGCCTCGGTCACGGCGACCGGATCGTACGCACGCACGTTCGCGCCGCGCGCAAGCAACTCGCCGATCACGCGACGGCTCGGCGCCTCGCGCATGTCGTCGGTATTCGGCTTGAACGCGAGACCCCACACCGCGAACGCGCGGCCGCTCAAATCCTCGCCGAGCTTCGCGGTGATCTTGTTCACGAGCACGTCCTTCTGCTGGTAGTTCACTTCCTCGACCGCCTCGAGAATCCGCAGGTTGTGGCCGCTCTCGCTCGCGGTGCGAATCAACGCCTGCACGTCCTTCGGGAAGCACGAGCCGCCATAGCCGCAGCCCGCATACAGGAAGTGATAGCCGATGCGCGGATCGGAACCGATGCCGCGGCGCACCGCTTCGATGTCGGCGCCGACCTTGTCCGCGAGATTCGACATCTCGTTCATGAACGAGATGCGCGTCGCGAGCATCGCGTTGGCCGCGTACTTGGTGAACTCGGCCGAGCGAACGTCCATGTACAGCGTGCGTTCGTGATTGCGGTTGAACGGCGCGTACAGACGCTTCATCATTTCGCGCGCCCGCACGCCCGGTTCGTCTTCGTCGATACCGATCACGATACGGTCGGGGCGCATGAAGTCGTCGACGGCCGCACCTTCCTTCAGGAACTCCGGATTCGACACGACCGAGAAGCGATGCTGCGCGCTGCCGGCGAGCCCGCGTTTCGCGAGCTCTTCATTGATCACCGCGCGCACGCGCTGCGCGGTGCCGACCGGCACCGTCGATTTGTCGACGATCACCTTGAAACCATTCATCGTGCGGCCGATGTTGCGCGCGGCCTCGAGCACATATTGCAGATCGGCGGAGCCGTCTTCGTCGGGCGGCGTGCCGACCGCGATGAACTGCACGTCGCCGTGCGCGACGCTCGCGGCGACATCGGTCGAGAACGTGATGCGGCCAGCCGCGCGCGTGCGGGCGATCATCTCCTGCAAGCCCGGTTCGTGAATCGGCACGCCGCCTTTGTTGAGGATGTCGATCTTGCGCTGATCGACGTCGAGACAGAAGACGTCATTGCCGATTTCGGCGAGACACGCGCCGGTGACAAGGCCCACATAGCCGGTGCCGATAATGGTGATTTTCATACGCTTTCCGGTGGAAGGTTCCGGTAATGAATGCCGCTCATGAGGCCGGCGATAAACTCGTTGCGAAATTCGCGGAGCGGTTGCGTCGCAATGAACGCCGACGCGGCCAAAGCCGCGCGTGCGGCGTCAACTCGGCGCGGTAATCGGCTCGACGCGGCGCGGTGCATAGGTTTCCCAACCGCTGCATCCGGGGCACTGCCAGTAGAAAAGCCGCGCCCGGAAACCACAATTCTGGCACGTATAGCGTGGCAGATTCTTGGTGCGCTGGCGGATCAGTGTGTGCATCAGTTCGAGCTCGCTGCGCCGCGGCTCTTCGGCGACGGCCTGCTGCGCTTCGAGCAGACGCGTCATGCCGGCCAGATTCGGCGACTTCTGCATCTGCGTGCGCGCGAGCGCATGCGCGGCATCGGCGCCGCGCAGCAACGCGACGTGCTGATACGCGACGTCGAGCAGATCGTTGCTCGGATGATGGTCGACCCACGTGGTCAGCAGATCGGCGCCCTCCTGCGCGCGGCCGAGCGCTTCATACGCCTTCATGATTTTCTCGGCGACGAGCGGCAGATACGCGGGGTTCTGCTCCTCGACGCCGCGCCATTGACCGATCGCCGCTTCGGACGCGCCGCCGGCCGCGTCGACGTCGCCGAACAGGATCGTCGCCCGCACGTTGGTCGGGTTCGCCTTCAGCGCGAGACCGAGCTGATGACGCGCTTCGTCCGGTTTCTTCTGCTGCAGCGCTTCCTGAGCAAGTTCGCAATGGAACTGCGCGATTTCCTTGTCGAGCGACGGTGCGCCCATCGTTTCGAGATGTCGCGCGGTATCGATCGACTTGACCCAGTCCTTCTCGATCTCGTAGATCGTCAACAGCGCGCGTTGAGCACCGAGTGCGTAATCGCCCGCCTGCAGCGAGCGGAAGGTTTCCTCGGCACGGTCGAGCAGACCCGCTTTCAGGAAGTCCTGGCCGAGTTCGTACAGCGCGTGATCGCGCTCACTGACAGGCAGGTCCGCGCGGCTCAGCAGATTTTGATGCACGCGGATCGCTCGATCCGTTTCGCCGCGCCGGCGGAACAGATTGCCGAGCGCGAAATGCAATTCGACCGTTTCAGGATCGAGCTTGACGACCTCGATGAATGCGTCGATCGCCTGGTCGGGCTGCTCGTTGAGCAGGAAGTTCAGGCCGCGAAAATAGGACCGCGGCAGGTTCGCGCTTTCGGACAGCAGCGTCTTGAGGTCGTAGCGCGCCGCCATCCAGCCGAACGCGAATGCGACGGGTATGACCAGCAGCCACCAGAAGTCTAGATCCATGCGATTAATGCAAATGTGCGGGAAAGCGAAAACGAAAAGCCGCGCTCAGAGCGCGCGGCGCAACGGAGTTCAGATCAGCGGCGGCATCGGCGGCTGCTCGACGACGGCTGGAGTTTCGCGCGCCACGCGCAACTCGCGCCTGAGCCGGCCATTCTCCATGCGCAGACGTACGACGGCCGGCACCGCCGACACGAGCCCCGCGAGCAAGCCGATCACGAAAAACGCGAGACCGATCAGAATCAGAGGCGCCGACCAGACGTAGCCGGCGAGGAAATTCAGCGTAGCGGGTTGCGTGTTGGAGAGCGCCAGCACCAGCAGCAGCACGAACACCAGCACACGGATCAGCCAGACGATAAATTTCATGAATAGATCTCTTGACGGCAGTTGCGGGGTGACGCCGGCTCGATGACGCGTCGCGCCAAGGTGTTGCCCGCGCCGAAGTGACCCGTATTGTAATGGATGACCTCGGGGCCGGACAGCAAGTGGCGGGATGGCGCACTGACGGGTGATTCGCGAAATGCAAAGGCCGCACCGGGAAGCGCCCTCTTCTCAAACGATGGACGAAAAAAAAGCGCCCGAAGGCGCTTTTCCTGGTCTTTTGCCGACTGGCTTTGGCCGCTGACGCTAGCTATGCCACGCTGCAAGACGCACAGCGGAGTCATTAAAGGTCGTCATCCGGCTCTTCGGCCTTCAGCGGCTCGCCCGCGCGACGATCCACCCGCTCGCGCAATTCCTTGCCTGGCTTGAAGTGCGGTACGTACTTCTCAGGTACCAGCACCTTCTCGCCCGACTTCGGATTGCGTCCAACGCGGGAGGGACGGCGGTTGAGCCCGAAACTGCCGAAGCCTCGAATTTCGATGCGATGACCTTTGGCAAGTGCCTCCGACATCGCATCGAGCATCGTCTTCACCGCGAAATCCGCATCCTTGAGAACAAGTTGCGGAAACCGCGTAGCCAGCTGGGCGACCAATTCCGATTTGGTCATACTGCAGCAGACCTCTCAGGCTTACTGGTTCTGGCCGTCGAGCTTGGCCTTCAGCAGCGCGCCGAGGTTCGTCGTGCCGGTAGCGGCTGCGCTCGAATCCGAAGCAGCGAGACCGCGGATGGCTTCCTGCTGCTCAGCCGAATCCTTCGCCTTGATCGACAGGTTGATGCCACGCGACTTGCGATCGATGTTGATGATCATCGCGTTGACCTTGTCGCCTTCCTTCAGCACGTTGCGAGCGTCTTCCACGCGGTCCTGGGCGATTTCCGAAGCACGCAGGTAGCCTTCGACTTCACCCGACAGCTGGACCACAGCACCCTTCGCGTCCACCGACTTGACAGTACCGTCGACGACCGAACCCTTGTCGTTCATTGCAACGTAGTTGCTGAACGGGTCGCCTTCGAGCTGCTTGATACCCAGCGAAATACGTTCCTTCTCGACGTCGATGCCGAGAACGATCGCTTCCACTTCGTCGCCCTTCTTGTACTTGCGAACGGCTTCCTCGCCGGTTTCGCTCCACGACAGATCCGACAGGTGAACCAGACCGTCGATGCCGCCCGGCAGACCGATGAACACGCCGAAGTCGGTGATCGACTTGATGGCGCCGCTGATCTTGTCGCCCTTCTTGAAGTTGCGGCTGAAGTCGTCCCACGGGTTCGGCTTGCACTGCTTCATGCCGAGGCTGATACGACGGCGGTCTTCGTCGATTTCGAGAACCATGACTTCGACTTCGTCGCCCAATTGGACAACCTTCGACGGAGCAACGTTCTTGTTGGTCCAGTCCATTTCCGACACGTGGACGAGGCCTTCGATGCCCGATTCCACTTCGACGAATGCGCCGTAGTCGGTGATGTTGGTGACCTTACCGAACAGACGCGTGCCCGACGGGTAACGGCGCGAGATGCCTTCCCACGGATCGTCGCCCAGTTGCTTGATACCGAGCGAAACGCGGTTCTTTTCCTGGTCGAACTTGAGGATCTTCGCGGTGACTTCCTGGCCAACCGACAGAACTTCGCTCGGGTGACGCACACGACGCCATGCGATGTCCGTGATGTGCAGCAGGCCGTCGATACCGCCGAGGTCCACGAACGCGCCGTAGTCGGTGATGTTCTTGACCACGCCTTCGACGATCGCGCCTTCCTTCAGCGTTTCGAGCAGCTTCGCGCGCTCTTCGCCTTGCGTTGCCTCGATGACAGCGCGGCGCGACAGCACGACGTTGTTGCGCTTGCGGTCGAGCTTGATGACGCGGAATTCGAGCGTCTTGCCTTCGTACGGGGTGGTGTCCTTGACCGGACGCGTATCAACCAGCGAACCCGGCAGGAACGCGCGGATGCCGTTGACCATCACGGTCATACCACCCTTGACCTTGCCCGTGATCGTGCCGGTTACGAGTTCGTTGTTGTCCAGCGCCTTTTCCAGCGACAGCCACGAAGCCAGACGCTTCGCCTTGTCACGCGACAGGATGGTGTCGCCATAGCCGTTTTCCAGCGCGTCGATCGCGACGGAAACGAAGTCGCCCGCCTGCACTTCTACCTCGCCCGCGTCGTTCAGGAACTCTTCGAGCGGGATGTAGGCTTCGGACTTCAGACCAGCGTTCACGACCACGAAGTTGTGGTCGACACGCACGACTTCCGCGGAGATCACTTCGCCAGCGCGCATGTCCTGCTTGGTCAGCGACTCTTCGAACAGAGCCGCAAAAGATTCGGTATTCGGGGTAGAGGTTTGCAGGTCGGACATAAAAATCAGAGTTTGCATGGTCTTCGCAACGCCTGGCTCACCGGACTGGTCAGCAACTGCGGCAAATACGCGAACGCCACGCGGGGTTAAAGGGTTAAAAAAACAACGCTTCGCGACCATCGCGAAGCACCTACCAACAACAGGACTGCCGCTGTCTGGTCACTACCGCATGACCGTTTCAGTTACGCATGCGGGACCAGCGCTTCATACCATTGCACCACCTGCTCGACCGCCTGGTCGACCGACAATGCGGAGGTATCAAGCAGTTTTGCATCCGCCGCGGGCTTGAGCGGCGCGGCCGCGCGCTGACTGTCACGCTCGTCGCGCTCACGCAAATCCCGGAGCAAGTCATCTATATTAGCAGAAAATCCTTTTTGGATCAATTGCTTATGCCGGCGCGTCGCGCGGGCCTCGACGCTCGCCGTCATGAACACCTTCAGCACGGCATCCTGAAAGATCACGGTGCCCATGTCGCGCCCGTCGGCGACGAGCCCCGGCTCCTTGCGAAACGCCCGCTGACGCGCCACCAGCGCGGTTCGCACCGGCCCGTGAACGGCGATCGCCGAGGCGCGGCTGCCCACTTCCTCCGCACGAATTTCGGTCGATACATCGACGCCGTCGAGCTGCGCGAGCCCCTCGCGAAACGTGATATGGAGGTCGTCGATCAGTTTGACAAGTGCGTCGACGTCGTCCGCCGCGATGCCGTAGCGCAGGCTCGCGAGTGCCGCGAGCCGGTAGAGCGCGCCGCTGTCGAGCAGGTGAAAGCCGAGGTTGGCGGCCACCATCGTGGCCACAGTGCCTTTGCCGGAGGCGCTGGGGCCGTCGATTGTAATGACGGGCGTCTGGTGAAAGGGACGGATCGGTTTCATCTAAAAATGTCGCACATCGGGCGATTCGCACGCGAATCTGGATTGCATCAGGCTTGCGCGAGCGCCGTGAAGCGCTCGAAATAATCCGGGAACGTCTTGCCGACGCACCTCGGGTCGTTGATGCGGATCGGCACACCGCCCAAGCTCACGAGCGAGAAGCACATCGCCATACGGTGGTCGTCGTAGGTGTCGATCGCGGCATTCGGGATGAGCTTTTCGGGCGGCGTGACGACGAGGAAATCCTCGCCCTCCTGCACCTTCGCGCCGACCTTGCGCAGCTCGGTCGCCATCGCGGCGATGCGGTCGGTTTCCTTGACGCGCCAGCTTGCGATGTTGCGCAGCGTGGTCGTGCCGTCCGCGAACAGCGCGGCGACCGCGATCGTCATCGCCGCGTCGGGGATCAGGTTGAAGTCCATGTCGATCGGATCGAGCTTGCCATGGTCGTTGCCGACGCCGCGCACTTCGATCCAGTCCTCGCCCATCTGCAGGTTCGCGCCCATCCTGATCAGCGCATCGGCAAAGCCGACGTCGCCCTGGATGCTCGCGCGGCCCACACCTTCCACTCTCAGCGGGCCGCCGCCGAGCGCTCCCGCGGCGAGGAAATACGACGCCGACGACGCATCCCCTTCCACCATGATCGCGCCTGGCGACTGATAACGCTGCCCGGCCGGCACCACGAACTGGTGCCAGCCGTGACGCTCGACGTCGATGCCGAAGCGCGCCATCAGCTTGATCGTGATCTCGATGTACGGCTTCGAGATCAGCTCGCCGTCGACCTGCACGGTGGTGACGCCGCTCGCGGTGCGCAAGAGCGGCAGCGTCATCAGCAGCGAGGTCAGAAACTGGCTCGACACGTCGCCGCGCACGCGGATCGGCGCGTCGGCCGTGATCTGGGCGGGACGGATGCGTAGCGGCGGATAGCCTTCGTTCTGTTCGTAGTCGATCTTCGCGCCGATCTGGCGCAGGCCGTCGACGAGATCGCCGATCGGCCGCTCGTGCATGCGCGGCACGCCGTGGATCCGGTAGTCGCCGCCGTTCACGGAGAGGGCCGCGGTCAGCGGACGCACCGCCGTACCCGCGTTGCCGAGGAACAGGTCGGCCGTTCGCGCGGTGAACGCGCCGCGCGTGCCGGTCACGACGCAGGTGTCACCGTCGCGCTTCAGACGTACGCCAAGCTTTTCGAGCGCAGCGAGCATCACGCGGGTGTCATCGGAATCGAGCAGGTTCGTGATCGTCGTCTCGCCTTCGGCGAGCGCGGCGAGCAGCAGCACGCGGTTCGAGATGCTCTTCGAGCCGGGCAGACGAATCGTGCCGGACGCACGGGAAAAAGGTCCGAGATCGAGGAATTCCATGATGTGTCCAGTTTCCGGTTATTTGGACGCGTCGCTGGCGGCCACGCCAGCCGCGCGCTGCTCCTGCCACTGACTGCGCGCGACGCGCGAGCGCGCGAACACCGCTTCGAGCGCGGCGCCGTCGCCGGCCTCGATCGCCGTGCGCAGGCGCGCGAGCACCGCGGTATACGCGTCGAGTTCGTCGAGCAGCGCCGCGCGATTAGCGACGCAGACGTCGCGCCACATCTCCGGACTCGACGCGGCGATGCGCGTGAAGTCGCGGAATCCGCCCGCCGCGAACGAAAACTTCAAAGCGGCGTCGGGCGAACTGAGGATCTGTTCGACGAGCGCGAACGACAGCACGTGCGGTAGATGACTGACCGACGCGAACACGCGGTCGTGCTGCTGCGGCGTCATGTCTCGCACCAAGGCGCCGGTGGCGCGCCACATCGCCGCGACGCGCTCGACCGCTTCCGGCGCGTTCTCCGGCAGCGGGCACAGCACGACGTTGCGGTTCACGTACAGATCGGGCAACGCGGCGTCGACGCCGCTCGACTCGCGGCCGGCGATCGGATGGCCCGGCACGAACTGGCCGATCCGTGCACCGAGCGCCGCGCGCGCGGCGGCGACCACGTCGGACTTGGTGCTGCCCGCATCGGTGACGATCGTGTTGGCGTCGAGATGCAGCGCGATGCGTTCGAGCAGCGGCTGTGTCTGCGCGACCGGCGCCGCGAGCAGCACGAAGTCCGCGCCCGCTAGCGCGTCGCGCAGCGCGGCGTCGTCGATGAGCGCCGCGGTGCCGTCGATCACCCCGAGCGCCAAGGCGCGCTCGCTCGACGCGGACGTCCGTCCCACCCCAACCACCGTGCGTGCCCCGCCGGCCTCGCCGCGTTCACGCAACGCGCGCGCGAGCGATCCGCCGATCAGGCCGACACCGAAAATCACCAGCTTGTTAAAAGAAAACGCGGCCACGTCGCTCACACAATACGGACAATAAGCGCGCCGCTCCTGCCGGCCGACGCGCGGGATCAAGGAGCAATGCTTACGCAGCGGCAGGCTCGGCAAGCGTCTTTTCGAGCGCCGCGAGGAACGCTCCGTTTTCCTCCGGCAGGCCGATCGTGATGCGTAGCCATTGCGGCAAACCGTAGTTGCCGACCGGTCGCACGATCACAGCCTGTTTCAGCAGCGCGAGATTCACCCGGGCGCCGGCTTCGTCGTCACCGCCGACGCGCACGAGCACGAAGTTACCTTCGGATGGCACGTATTCGAGACCGAGCTTGTCGAACGCCTCGGTCAGAAGCTTATAGCCCTGCGCGTTCAGCGCCGCGCTCTTTTCCAGAAATGCGCTGTCGTTCAGTGCCACAATCGCCGCGGCCTGCGCGAGCGTATTGACGTTAAACGGCTGACGCAGTCGATTCAGCAGATCGGTCAAGCCGGGCTGCGCGATCGCGAAGCCGATACGCAGGCCCGCCAGGCCGAACGCCTTCGAGAAAGTACGCGACACCAGCAGGTTCGGATAGCGGCGCACCCAGTCGATCGAGTTATAGCGCTTGTCCGCCGACAGATACTCGGTGTACGCCTCGTCGAGCACGACGACCACATGGCGCGGCACTTTGCCGAGAAACGCCTCGAGCGTCGGACCGTCGACGAACGTACCGGTCGGATTGTTCGGATTGGCGACGAACACGAGACGCGTGTCGTCGTCGATCGCGGCAAGCATCGCGTCGAGGTCGTGACCATAGTGCACGGCCGGCACGACGATCGCGCGCGCGCCGACGCCTTGCGTTGCGAGCGCATAGACCGCGAACGAATACTCCGAGAACACTACCGCCTGGCCCTTCTCGACGAACGCGTGCGCGGCGAGTTCGAGGATGTCATTGCTGCCGTTGCCGAGCGTGATCCACTCGGCCGGCACGCCGTAGCGCGCGGCGAGCGCCGCCTTCAGTTCGAAACCGTTCGAGTCCGGATAGCGGCCGAGGTCGGCGATCGCCTGCGCCATCGCGCGCTGCGCGGATTCCGGCATGCCGAGCGGATTCTCGTTCGATGCCAGCTTCACGATGCTCGCCTCGTCGAGACCAAACTCGCGGGCCACTTCCGAAATCGGCTTGCCGGCGATGTACGGCGCGATCGCACGCACATAGGAAGGGCCGAAAGACGCTGTCATGAAAATCTCCGAACGACGATGGATAGTGAAATATGCGTTCGGGCAGTGCACTTGGCGCCACCCGGACTGCGCTGCCAGCCCTTACCGGGCGCGCGGATACGAGCCGAGTATTTTCAGGAACGCGGCCTTCTCGCCGAGCCCGGCGAGCGCGGCGGCCACGGCCGGGTCGTCGCGATGGCCTTCGACATCGATATAGAAGTAGTACTCCCACGTGCCGACGCGCGCCGGGCGCGATTCGAAACGCGTCATCGACACGCCGTGGCGCGCCAGCGGCTCGAGCAGCTTGACCATCGCACCCGGTTCGTTCACGACCGACACAATCAGCGAGGTCTGGTCGTAGCCGCTCGGACCGGTCGGCTGCTTGCCGATCATCACGAAGCGTGTGCGGTTGTGCGGATCGTCCTGGATCAGCGCGTTGGTGACCTGCAGGCCGTAGTGGATCGCGGCGCGGTCGCCGGCGATGGCCGCGACGGTCGGATCTTCGGCTGCCATCCGTGCAGCTTCCGCGTTGCTCGACACCGCCTGGCGCTCGAGATGCGGCGCGTTGGTCGACAGCCAGCGCTGGCACTGCGCGAGCGCCTGGGCGTGCGCGCACACGCGCGTGACGCCGGCGAGCCCGTTTTGCGTGAGCAGGTTGTGATGAATCGGCAATGCGAGTTCGCCGCCGATGGTCAGCTGCGTTTGCAGCAGCAGATCCAGCGTGCGCGACACCGCGCCTTCGGTCGAATTCTCGACCGGCACGACGCCGTAGTCGGCGGCGCCCGCCTCGACCGACCGGAACACTTCATCGATCGACGGGCACGGCAGCCCTTCGATCGACTGACCGAAGTACTCATGCATCGCCTGTTCGCTATAGGTGCCGACGGGCCCGAGGTACGCGGCCTTGATGGTCTTTTCGAGCGCGCGGCTTGCGGCCATGATCTCGCGCCAGATCGCGCTGATGTGTTCGTCCGCAAGCGGCCCCGCGCTCATCTCCTGCAGGCGCGCGATCACCTGCATCTCGCGCTCGGGTCGGAACACCGGTGCGTTGAAATGCTTCTTGACCTCCCCGACTTCGAGCGCGACCGACGCGCGCTGGTTCAGGAGCGCGATCAACTGCGCGTCGAGCGCGTCGATGCGATCGCGCAGAGGTTTGAGTCGTGTATTGAGTTCGTCGTCCATGCGTAAAACGGCTTTGCCGGGTAAATGCTGGAAAAGATGCGCACGCCTGCCGGTCAGTGTGACTCAGGCACTGCGCTGTTCGAATTCCTTCATGTATTCGACAAGCGCTTTGACGCCTTCGAGCGGGACGGCGTTATAAATCGACGCCCGCATGCCGCCGACGGACTTGTGGCCCTTTAGCTGTACCAATCCCCGCGCTTTCGCGCCGGACAGGAAATCTTCGTTGCGCGACTCGTCGACGAGAAAGAACGGTACGTTCATCCGGGAGCGCGAGCCACGCTCGACCTTGTTCAGATAGAAGCTGCTCGAGTCGATCGTGTCGTACAGCAGCTTCGATTTTTCGAGGTTGCGTGCCTCCATCGCCAGGAGGCCGCCCTGCTTCTTCAACCACTTGAACACGAGCCCGGCGATATAGATCGCGTAGGTGGGCGGAGTGTTGTACATCGAATTGTTCTCGGCGACGGTCTTCCATTCGAACGCCGACGGGCAGATCGGCATCGCGCGATCGAGCATGTCCTCACGCACGATCACGACCGTCACGCCGGCCATGCCGATGTTCTTCTGCGCACCGCCGAATAGCACGCCGTATTTGGCGATGTCCATCGGGCGCGACAGGATATGCGACGACGCGTCCGCGACGAGCGGAGTATCGCCGAGGTCGGGAATCTCGAAGGTTTCGACGCCGTGAATGGTCTCGTTGGTGCACAAGTGCACGTAAGCCGGATCGTCCGACAGTTGCCATTCCGAGCGCGCCGGCGCGCGGGTGAAGCCCTCGGCTGTCTTGCCGGTCGCGGCGAGATGCACGCTGCCGTATTTCTGCGCTTCCTTGAACGATTTCTCCGACCACGAGCCGGTGATGACGAAATCCGCGCGCGGTTTCGAGCCGAGCAGGTTCATCGGCACGATCGCGTTTTCGCCGAGTCCGCCGCCCTGCAGAAACAGGATGCGGTGGCTTGCCGGCACCTGCAGCAACTCGCGCAGATCGGTCAGCGCTTCCTCGTGGATCAACATGAATTCCTTGCCGCGATGGCTCATTTCCATCACGCTCATACCACTGCCTTGCCAATTCAGCATCTCGTCGGCTGCCTGGCGCAGCACTTCTTCGGGCATGGCCGCCGGGCCGGCGGAGAAATTAAAGACGCGCATGTGAGGTCCTGGAAGCGGGCGCGAAATAACGAAGTCGCGCGGGAATCGGCGAAAAGAACTGCGAAATGGCTCGCCGAAAAAGAAAATGGCCGTCTGCGCCAGTGCGCAAACGACCATTATCGCATTGTCGCCGCCAACCCGCCACGCCGGGTGGCCCAGCGGGCGCGACGACAGGCTGGCTGATCAGCGCAGCCTGCGAGCGGAATTTACTTGGCAGCCGGCTTGACCGATGCCACTTCCTTGTCGGCCTGGTCACGCGTTGCCTTGATCGATTCCGGCATGTACTTCTGCATCAGACCGTTCACGACGTCGCGGCCAACCTGGTCTTGCACCTGGATGAACTTGCGACCGGTCGGGCTCTTGTAGAACGTGGTCAGATCCTTGATTTCCGACGTGCTGTAGTACTTCGCGTACGCGTCGTACTGAGATTGCATCGCGTCCTGACGGAAAGAGTCGGTCGCGAACACCTGGCCCGCGCTGTCCACCAGCTTCGGCACCGCGTTCTTTTGCAGCGTCGGCACGGCGGCTTGCTTCTGCTTGTCCGTCATCGTCTTGTTCTCGGTCAGCGCGTCCGACAGGATTGCCGGAACGAGCTGCTTGGCCTGCATCTGCGCGCTGTTGCCGATTGCGCCAACCAGCTTCTGCGCATCGATGGCGTCGAGCAGCTCCTTGATGGCAGCTTGCTTGGCCGGATCAACCGGTGCTGCTGCGGCAGCCGGAGCCGCAGGCGCCTGGTTCTGCAGCGCTTGAGCCATGGCGAAGGTCGGCACGATGGCAGCCAGCAACATCAGTTGTTTGAATCGTTTTTGCATCACTACTCCCTAAGAGAAATTAACTTGAACTGCACGCCACACGGGAAAGCGTACCGGCCCGATACGCGGTGACCCGCAGCGTAGCTTCAACGTATTAACTGAGACTGAAAGCCGCTGGCACGGATCAAGCCGCGCCGCCGCCCTCACCGCCGTTATCACCTTCAGCGGAGCCGTCGGAATCGCTTTCCGACTCGCCCTCGGCCTCCGCTACCTGTTGCAGACCGGACAGCTTGGTCCCTTCGTCAAGGCTGATGAGTGTAACACCTTGCGTTGCGCGTCCCATTTCGCGAATTTCCGACACGCGCGTGCGAATCAGCACGCCCGTCGTGGTAATCAGCATGATCTGCGCTTCCGGGTCCACCAGCGTCGCGGCAACGACCTTGCCGTTACGCTCCGACGTCTGGATTGCGATCATGCCCTTCGTGCCGCGGCCGTGACGCGTGTACTCGGTGATTGGGGTGCGCTTGCCGTAGCCGTTCTCGGTTGCGGTGAGCACCGACTGCTGCTCGTCGTCGGCCACCAGCAACGCGATCACGTTCTGGCCGTCCTCGAGTTGCATGCCGCGCACGCCGCGCGCCTCGCGGCCCATCGGACGTACGTCGTTTTCGTCGAAACGCACTGCCTTGCCCGAATCCGAGAACAGCATCACGTCGTGCTGGCCGTCGGTGATCGCGGCGCCGATCAGGTAATCGCCCTCATCGAGACCGACCGCAATAATACCCTTGCGCAACGGCCGGCTAAATGCTTCCAGCGGCGTCTTTTTTACCGTTCCCAACGCGGTCGCCATGAACACGAACTTGTCGGCCGAGAACTCCTTGACCGGCAGCACGACCGTGATCTTTTCGCCTTCTTGCAGCGGGAACATATTGACGATCGGCCGGCCGCGCGAATTGCGCGAACCCTGCGGCACTTCGTAGACCTTGACCCAGTACACACGGCCGCGGTTCGAGAAGCACAGGATGTGGTCGTGCGTATTGGCAATGAACAGCGTGTCGATCCAGTCGTCTTCCTTCATGGAAGTGGCCTGCTTGCCACGACCACCGCGCTTCTGGGCTCGATATTCGGACAACGGTTGCGATTTCACGTAGCCCGCGTGCGACATCGTCACGACCATTTCCTGCGGCGTGATCAGGTCTTCGGTGTTCAGCTCGGTCGCGTTCAACTCGATCTTCGAGCGACGCGCATCGCCGAATTCGGCCTTGATGGACGCGAGTTCGTCGACGATGATCGCCGAAATGCGTTCCGGGCGAGCCAGAATGTCCAGCAGGTCAGCGATCTGCGCCATCACGTCGCGGTATTCGCCGATGATCTTGTCTTGCTCGAGGCCGGTCAGTCGCTGCAGGCGCATCTGCAGGATTTCCTGCGCCTGCGTATCGGACAGACGGTAAAGGCCGTCGGCCTGCATGCCGAACGACGGGTTCAGTCCCTCCGGACGATAAGCTTCGCGACCGCCCGCCGACGCGTTTTCCGACTCGGCGCGTGACAGCATTTCGCGCACGAGCGACGAATCCCACGCGCGCGACATCAGCTCCTGCTTGGCGATCGGCGGTGTCGGCGCGGCCTTGATGAGCGCGATGAATTCGTCGATGTTCGCGAGCGCAACCGCGAGACCTTCGAGCACGTGACCACGTTCGCGAGCCTTGCGCAGTTCGTAGACGGTGCGCCGCGTCAGCACTTCCCGGCGATGCGACAGGAAGCACGTCAGCATTTCCTTCAGATTCAGGAGCTTCGGCTGGCCGTCGACGAGCGCGACCATGTTCATACCGAACGTGTCCTGAAGCTGGGTCGCCTTGTACAGATTGTTCAGCACGACCTCGGGCACTTCGCCGCGCTTCAGCTCGATCACGACGCGCATGCCGCTCTTGTCGGATTCGTCGCGGATGTCGGAAATGCCTTCGAGCTTCTTCTCGTTGACGAGCTCGGCGATGCGCTCGAGCAGCGAGCGCTTGTTCACCTGATAGGGCAGCTCGTCGACAATGATCGCCATGCGCTGGCCACGGTCGATTTCCTCGAAGTGCGTCAGCGCGCGCATCACGACGCGGCCGCGGCCGGTGCGATAGCCGTCGCGCACGCCGGCCACGCCGTAGATGATGCCGGCGGTCGGGAAGTCGGGCGCGGGGACGATCTCGATCAGCTCGTCGATCGTCGCTTCCGGGTTCTTCAGCAGATGCTGACACGCGTCGACGACTTCATTGAGGTTGTGCGGCGGGATATTGGTCGCCATGCCGACCGCGATGCCGGACGAGCCATTGATCAGCAGATTAGGGATGCGCGCGGGCAGGATGGCCGGCTCGTTCTCGCTGCCGTCGTAGTTCGGCGCGAAGTCGACCGTTTCCTTGTCGATGTCGGCCAGCAGTTCGTGGCCGATCTTCGCCATGCGGATTTCGGTGTAACGCATCGCCGCGGCATTGTCGCCGTCGACGGAACCGAAGTTCCCCTGGCCGTCGACGAGCATGTAGCGCAGCGAGAAGTCCTGCGCCATCCGTACGATCGTGTCGTAGACAGCGGTGTCGCCGTGCGGATGGTATTTACCGATGACGTCGCCGACGATACGCGCCGACTTCTTGTAGGCGCGGTTCCAGTCGTTGTTCAGCTCGTGCATCGCGAACAGCACGCGCCGGTGCACCGGCTTCAGGCCATCGCGGACATCGGGAAGCGCTCGCCCTACGATCACGCTCATCGCGTAATCGAGATACGAACGGCGCATTTCCTCCTCAAGGGAGATTGGCAGAGTCTCTTTGGCGAATTGATCCATTATCCGTATCTTTTACGTGCGAAGGCGGGGTTTCGCCGCTTCTTCGCGTAAGCATTGCAGGCGCAACGCATCACGCGATTCTAACATGCCACGAATCCACGCCCGACGAAGGTACGTATACATATTAGAGGGGCACCCGCCAACACCTCGCCGATCGCACAATTTCAGTCTCGTCAGGCTCGATTCCTGCGTGGGACCAATCCGCCGCTCAGCCAGAGCCGGCGGACCGCTCAGACGAAAACATTTGTTGCGCATGCACCACAATTGGAGGGGGATTTGATCGGGGGCGGATTTTTTTTTCGTCGGAAGGGAACGATATGGCAAAATGCCAACGCACAAAGAGTCAGACACTGCTCGAAGTCTACACAAACGGTTTTTGTTCCGCACCAATGTTATACTTCGAGCAATGTATGACTGGTCTTCGTCAACAGGCTCGCAGTAAACCTGCGGTAATCTCAATTTCGAGAGGAGAAATATGAATAAACTTTCAAAGCTCGCGTTCATTGCAGCTACCGCAGTTATGGCTGCATCCGCCATGGCGCAGTCGGTGCCGGCGTCGCGACAAGCTACCAACGACAACTGGGTGAATGGTACTGGCGAATACGTGTGGATGAACGGCACGAACGAGCTTTGCTGGCGCGATGCATTCTGGACGCCCGCAACGGCTAACGCCAAGTGCGACGGCGCTCTGGTTGCTCAGGCTCCGACCCCGCCGGCACCGGTCCCTCCGCCTCCGGCTATCTCCAGCGAAAAGATTACGTATCAAGCTGATGCGCTGTTCGACTTCGACAAGGCAATCCTGAAGCCGGCCGGCAAGGAACGTCTGAGCGAACTGGCATCGAAGATCCAGGGCATCAACCTCGAAGTCGTCGTCGCTACGGGCCACACCGACCGTATCGGTTCCGTCGCCTACAACGACCGTCTGTCGCTGCGTCGTGCTCAAGCTGTGAAGGCCTTCCTGGTCAGCAAGGGCGTCGAAGCCAACCGTATCTACACGGAAGGCAAGGGTCCGCGCAACCCGGTTACCACCGGTTGCAACCAGAAGAACCGCAAGCAACTCATCGCCTGCCTCGCACCGGACCGCCGCGTGGAAGTCGAAGTTGTCGGTACGCCGAAGCAGTAAGCTGGAAAATTACCGCAGTATCGAAAGCCCCGCTTCGGCGGGGCTTTTTTTATGCGCGGGTACCGCGGCCTGGCGTGATGCGCGACGCAGGAGGGTCCCGCTCAGCTACCAGCGGCTCGCAGCTTGCATCAGCGCCCGCTACCCGACGCGCTTTTGCCGCTCTTTCTCTCGCCCTATATACTCAGGGTTTATCCTCGAGCGTCCGCTCACCGCTTTCATCGAGGCAGCCTTCACCATGACCAACGCCGACCCTCACGAACTACAGAAATTCAGCGACCTCGCGCATCGTTGGTGGGACCCGAACGCCGAATTCAAGCCGCTGCACGAACTGAATCCGATTCGTCTAGGCTGGATCGACACCCACGCCCATCTCGCCGGCAAAAAGGTGCTCGATATCGGCTGCGGCGGCGGCATCCTGTCGGAATCGATGGCAGGTTTGGGCGCTCATGTGAAGGGCATCGATCTGTCGACGCAGGCACTCGGTGTCGCCGATCTTCACAGTCTTGAAAGCGGTGTAACCGTCGATTACGAAGAAATCGCGGCTGAGGCGCTGGCCGCACGCGAACCGGGCACCTATGACGTGATCACCTGCATGGAAATGCTCGAGCACGTGCCCAGGCCGGCCGCGATCGTCGAGGCCTGCAAGAATCTCGTGAAGCCGGGCGGCTGGGTGTTTTTCTCCACGCTGAACCGCAATGTCAAGTCGTATCTGTTCGCGGTGATCGGCGCCGAATATATCGCGCGAATGCTGCCGATGGGCACGCACGACTACGCGCGCTTCATCCGCCCGTCGGAGCTCGCCGGCTTCGTGCGCGCCGCCGAGCTGCGCACGGCGGACATCAAGGGCATCGTGTACAACCCGCTCAGCAAGCTTTTCGCGCTGTCGTCCGACACGAGCGTCAACTATATGCTCGCCTGTCGCCGCGACGCCTGAATTGCCCGAACCGCCCCGATCCGCCGTATCCGAAACGAACAATGAGCGACCCGACTCCCCTGCCGCAACGCGAACACAACGACGACACGCTCGGCTTTTGCCTCGCCGTGCTTTTCGACCTCGACGGCACGCTTGCCGACACGGCGCCCGACCTCGCGGCCGCCGTCAACAAGATGCGCCACGACCGGGGGCTCGAGATGGTGCCGCTCGAGAAGCTGCGCCCGCTGGCTTCAGCCGGAGCGCGCGGACTGATCTGCGGGGCGTTCGGCATCGGGCCCGATCATCACGAATTCGCATCGATGCGCGAGGAGTTTCTCGCGAACTACGAAGCAGATCTGTGCATCGAGACGACGCTCTTTCCGGGTATCGCGGAAGTGCTCGACGAACTCGACGCGCGCGGCGTGCGCTGGGGCATCGTCACGAACAAGGTCGCGCGGCTCACCGAGCCGCTCGTCGCGCAACTCGGGCTCGAGGAGCGCGCCGGCTGCGTGGTGAGCGGCGACACGACCCCGCATTCGAAGCCGCACCCCGCGCCGTTGCTGCACGCGGCGCGTGAGCTGGACATCGCGCCGGAGCGCGTCGTCTATATCGGCGACGATCTGCGCGACGTGCAGGCCGGTTTTGCCGCCGGCATGAAGACCGTCGCCGCGGCGTACGGCTATTGCGGCAACGACATTCCGCCGACACGGTGGCACGCGCAACACGTCGTAGAATCGACGGCCGAGTTGCAAACCCTGCTGCGCGACATCGGCTGACAAAGTCAGACAGATCGGCTGAAGGTCCCGTCCCGCACTCTTGTTAACCATGCTGCACCATTCAGCGGCCACCAAAGACGCACGACGCGGCCCTCGATCTATTGTAAAATCTCCTTTGGCTCACATATGTGAGCAACGAACCGCGGGGGCGACCTGGTTTCGACAGGGGTTGCGAAGCGGCTAGGGCATGTCGAGGACCCGTCACCTCGTTAATCAATGGGAAAAACGTAACTGCAAACGACGATACGTTCGCACTGGCAGCCTAAGGGCCGCCGTCCTCTGCCTAGTTCACTGACGGGCTAGTGTCGCAAGACCGGTAGCAATACCGACAGAGGTCATATACGTCAGTTAAGCCTTGGCGGCGTCACGACGTCCGGGTCGAAAATTTAGTGAATCGCCGTAGCGCAGCGTGTTCGTCCGCGTCGCTGCGGTTAAATCAAAAGACAGAACTAAACATGTAGAACTGGTCGTAGAGGACTTCTGGACGCGGGTTCGATTCCCGCCGCCTCCACCATTTATCGAAACGAAACCCCGTAAGTTCAATGACTTACGGGGTTTTTGTTTTTTCGGCCCATCATTTGGCCCATCGCCGGGCACAAACTCCCGCACTTCCCCTATTCTGCGAGGCTTCGCGTTTCTGTCCGATTGCCGTCGCAGTCCGCTAGAATCCGGCGATGCCTAGTGCGCCCAGGTTTCGCCTGATGCAACGTTGCGAGCGCTACGGCGAATCTTCGGGAGGCAATGTGAACGACCCGTTTTCGTACAAGGAGATTCATCCGCTTTGGAGTCTGGTCGATCCGCTCAGCGTCGAGGATGCTGCGGCGCTGATCGCCGGGTTTGACCCGAACTCCATTGATGGGACCCGGCAGTTCTTCAGGAACCGCGAAACCAACCTGACCGACAGTGACGGCATCACATGGGTACATACGGCGCAAACCGCACTTGCGAATGCTGTCATCGCGAAGCAACTGAACGCGACGATACGCCGTTCAGCCTGGGAACGGGGATGGGACGAAGAGCCAGAGGACGGTGAACGTTTTGCAAAGGATGTCACCATGCGGGCCGACGATGCGGCAGAAGCGTGGGAAGTCGAGCCATATTCGGCGAAGGCCCGCGGGATCATCTACCGCGTTGCTCCGGACTGGTCGTTGACGACCGTCACTGTCGAAGACGTTCGCAAGTGGCTCGCGTCGCGCGGCGTGCGAGCGGGCTTCTTCTTCCCCGAGGCGACGGATGCGCCAGACTACCTGAATCCCAAAGACGCCCGGTACGCGCCACGGCTTGCTGCTGCCGTGACTGCCTGGCTGGCTGTCACGCAGAGCAGCGGCAAGAGCGTGAAGGACGCCATCAAGAAGTGGCTGCGCGAGCATGCTGCGGAGTTTGGCCTCACCAACGAGGATGGCAACCCGAATGAGACCGGCATCGAGGAAGTCGCCAAAGTTGCAAACTGGCAACCGGCAGGCGGCGCGCCGAAGACTCCCGGCCAGTAACCTACCCACCGCCTGAAGCCCTGCTACTGCTAGGTTTTGGGCATATCGCACGCTCAAACCTACCCGCCCCTTCGACAAGAACCCACCCACCCCCGAGGCCTTTTTCGGGTAGGTTTTCTGAACCCACCCGGCTATTCACAGCCGGTTCGTGCCAATCTAATACCGCCATGCCGCGCCAAGCCGACGCGCACTTTCTTATCGAAGGTGAATCATGGCCGATCAACTCACTCCCATCCTGATCCCGCGCCGCCGCGTGTCCGAGATTACCGGACTTGAACGCAGCGCCCTGTATGAGCGCATCGCGCGTGGCGCTTTTCCGCAACCGGTTCGCATCGGCTCCGCCGCTGTGCGTTGGGTCGAAGCCGAAGTTGCTGAATGGGTGCAGCAGCAGATCGACGCGAGCCGCACTCAGCAACCGGCCAACAAAGGTGGCCGCCGTGGCCGCGCCTGAACCGGAGAGCAGCGCGCCGCCTCGCGACGCCGAAGCGCTGGCCGCCGCCCGCGCCGAATTTTGGGCGCGCTGGCGCGGCGAACTGCCTTCTTATGCCGAAGCGCGTCGTATTGCTGCGCGCGCGGTCCGCGATGAAGCGGTCCCGACTGCGGAGCCGCGCAAGCCGCAACCATCGGTCCGAGTCGTCAGCCGGTCCGGTCGGACCGCTGCATCACTGCGCGCGTGGTTTGCCGTACGCATCGCGAAAGAGCTTGCCCGCTGCGAGCACGGCATGACGGCGAACGAATGGCGCGAGCACCGCGAATGGATCGAGGAAAACGCGCGCGGGAGCCTGATGGAAGCACTCACGCGTCACGCGGCGAAGGGGGCGCTATGAGAAACCCACCAGACGGCCGGGCCGACGACGAACTGACGCCGTTCGTCGAACTGATCGAATTCAGCAACACTCGCCGCGAACAGATCCAGCGCGGACGCCAGCGCGCCGCCGAAGGTGCAAAGGCGGCAGTAGCCAGGGCCGTACAGCCGGAATGCGCAAAGGTGAATCACAACCGCCATGCTTTCGCGAACAGCCGACCGGCAGACGAAGCCGCCGTTCTGCTTCAGTGTGCGGCGAATGTGAAGCCGCAGCCGGTTACATGGCTGTGGCCGGACTGGCTCCCCGCTGGGAAGCTGATGATACTTGCGGGCGCAGCGGGAACCGGCAAGACTACGCTTGCGCTCAGTCTCGCCGCTGTTGTGACGCGCGGCGGCGCGTGGCCGGATGGAACCACATGCGCACACCCAGGCCAAGTGTTGATGTGGAGCAGTGAGGACGACCCCGCCGATACGCTGGTGCCGCGCCTGATGGCGGGCGGAGCGGACCTGAACAGGGTGCATCTGGTCTGCAACGTGGCGAAGGCGGACGGCGAACTCGTGCCGTTCGATCCGGCCCGCGACATGCCACTGTTGAGCGAGCGCATGGCGAGCATGGGCGGCGTGCGGCTGCTGATTGTCGATCCGGTTCTGAGCGCTGTCGGTGGCGATGCGCACCGCGCCAATGACGTGCGCCGCGACCTGCAACCGCTGGTTGATCTGGCCGCGCGTCACGGCTGCGCGGTAATCGGCATTTCGCACTTCTCCAAGGGCTCGAAAGGCAACGCGCCGGTCGAGCGCGTAATCGGCTCCCAGGCGTTCGGCGCACTTGCCCGCATGGTGCTGGTCACGGTCAAGGAGGAAGGCGCGGAGCGCCGGATTCTGGCGCGCGCGAAATCCAACATCGCGCCTGATGATGGCGGCTTCGCCTACGCGCTGGCGCGTATTGAGGTCGCTGCGGGTATCCCCACGAACGCCGTGATCTGGGGCGAACGGATCGAGGGCAGCGCGCGCGATATCTTGGGCGAGGTCGAGCAGGAAGACGACGAACGTAAAACGCTGCGCGACGAAGCGCGAGAGTTTCTGGCCGGACTGCTGGCAGATGGCCCGATGGATGCGCGCCGTATCAGAAGGGACGCTGACGGCGCGGGCTATAGCTGGTCAACGATGTTCCGCGCCGCCCGGGAGCTCGGCGTCGAAAAAGAGAAGAGCGGTATGAAGGACGGCTGGCGGTGGACCTTGCCGAAGATTTCAGGCCACGAAGATTTCACGAAGAATCTCGAACACGCCAGCCTGAAATCTTCGGAGGGGCGTGAAATCTTCGGTAGCGACGCGGGTTTGCGGTCTGCCCCTTTGGGCGGTTTTGCCGAAGATTTCAGCGGCGGGGAGTTGGAGTTTTCGGCGAAACCTTCGACGCAAGCCCGACCCGGCGACGACGATAGCAGCGTGAAGGATTCGGTATGAACGCGGCTGATATCGTGGAGCGCGCCGCTGCGATGTGTGTGCGTCTGTGGATCGAGGGCGAGCGGATCAGCATGGAAGGACCGTCGCGCGCGGTTGCGACGATCAAGCCTGAGATCGCGGCGCACAAGCCGGAGATTCTGGCCTACCTGCATGGCGGCGCGCGTGCGGAAATCACGTTGGCGCCAGCCGTTAGCGCGCCCCCAAGCGCTGACGTGGCCGACGATTGCGCCGGGGCGCTGATCGCCCCGAACGGCGGCGCGTATCTGCCTTGGGGGCCGTACCTTGCGGCGTACAACGTGCGGCGGCTGCGCGGCGAACTGTTCGCAATGGTTGACGAAGTGGCGCGGGCCGAACGCTGGACGCACGAGCGCTACGCCGACACGATGCGCCGCGCGGCCAACGGGCCGCTCGCGGACCTGTTGCCGAACATCGAATACTTCCACGCGAAGATGATCGAATGCCGCGCCGATATCGAGGCGCGGGCGCTGCTGGAGGCGCGTTCGTGGCGTTATGAGGGGCGTTGAGATGGCAACCAGGCGAACCGAAAAAGCGGCGAAGCAGGCGGCAAACCCGCCGACCACGAAGGGCAACCCGGACATGCTGGAAATCACGGACCCGCGCTATGTAGACCCGGTAAAGCGCGGCGCAATGCTCGCATCGAGTCCGCTTGTACGCGGCGCGGTGACGGGCCGCAAATACAGCGAAGGGATCTTTGGCGCGGACACCGACCTGACCGCATACGTGGCCGAGCTTCGTATGCAAGTGGATTCGGTAAAGCAAGGCGACATGCAAGGTCTCGAATCGATGCTTGTGGCACAGGCGAACACGCTCGACATGATCTTTAACCACCTTGCCCGCAAGGCGACTTACAGCGAATACCTGAACCAGATGCAGGCGCATCTATCGCTGGCGCTCAAGGCGCAGGCGCAATGCCGCGCGACGCTCGAAGCGCTGGCGGAGATAAAGAACCCGCGCCCGGTGGCCTTCGTGAAACAGGCGAACATCGCGCACGGACCGCAGCAGGTGAACAACGGCAGGGCGCCGCCCGAGCCTCGCGAGCACGCGCGGGAGAATTCTGAAACTCCCTCAAACGAACTAGTAACGAACGACAATGCGCCGCCCCTGGCTGATGGGACCTCGGCTGAGATTCGCGCGGGCATTGAGATGGCGGGGCCGCGGGTACGCAGCAACAGCGCTGGTAGCTAACTCCAGCGCGCAGGAAATCGCCTCGGCCCAATTAGCACGTTTGCGACTTATCTGATTGACGAACAGGAATACTCTCGTTCACGATGACTTGCGGCCCGCGACCTCTCGTGGACCGGTCACCAAATCTGAACGGAGAACAATATGAACGAAAGAGAAGTTCTGGCACGTGCGAGCGAACTGGTCGAAAGTGAGGTCACCCTTTGTACATCGGCAATAGAGGCGACGACGAGCGGTACTGTTCGAGCGAAACTGATGCCCATCTACCGTCGCATGGACAAGGCACTGAGCGCATCAACTAGCAAGGTGGATTGCGGCCCCGGTTGCGACTACTGTTGTTACTACCATGTCTTAGTAACCGGCGCAGAAGTGTTCGCGCTTGCCGAGCATATCAATGCCCAGCCAGCTGACCGCCGGAAGACACTCTCTGACCGCGTGGTAGAGACCGCCAAGCGCGTTGCCCCATTGAGTTCGGTCGAGTACATCCAGACCAACATACCGTGTGCTTTCCTTGAGGACGGTCGCTGCACAGTGTACGAAGCACGGCCTTCGGCTTGCCGGGGTTTCCACTCTTGCGACGTGAAAGGCTGTAGGGCCGCGTTTGACGATCCGACTCTTAACGACCCGAACGCTTGGGACCCCGAGCGTCAAGCGGCCAGCATCGGATATAAAAACGCGCTTTTGGCCTCGCAATATAAAGCGGGTTGTGATGCAACCAGCTATGAGATGCACACGGCCCTTGCAGAAGCACTGACCAATCGTTCGGCATTCAAACGCTGGAAGGCGGGGAAGATAGCCTTTCCCACAGTCAACGACCGCGTCTCTATCGAAGAAGCCGCAGCAGGTAACTGATCTTCATCGCATGCGGCTCAACGGGACGCCCCGGCGAAGCCACAGGAAAAAACAGAGGTTCCACGCTCATGGGACCACACTGGACAGCGGAGCAACGGACCAGACGGGCAGCAGCGGTCCGGCGCTGGAAACCGTGGGAAAGCGCAACGGGTCCGGTCACTGACGCAGGTAGGGCGGTATCCGCCGGCAATGCGGCTGTCCACGGCATGGCATCCACGCGCTGGCGGGTCGAACTGCGAGAACTGCATGCGCTGTTGCGCGCGACTGTAAGAGACGGCAGGGACACTGAATCGTTCGGCCCGTGAAAGACCCGAGTTGCCTCCTAGACGGGAGTTTGGCCCGTTGTTTTCCCCCTTGTAGTTCAAGCTGATCTTATTTTCAGATTTATCTGATTCCACGTTTCCCAGAATTAGAGAAACCTGCCGGTCGGGCGCGTTTCGTTCTGCCCTCAGCGCGTTACGCTGCAGCGTCGCTTTTTCAACGCGTCGCCTCCTGAACAACCACGAAACGGGATTGAACGACGATGGCGGATGGAAAGCCAGAGACGATTGTCTTCGCGGTGCAGGGCTCTTCGCCGGAGCCTTACCGCGTCACATTCGAACGAAAACACTCCGAAGTACGGGCATTCTGCACCTGCACCGCCGGACAGAATGGGCTGTATTGCAAGCACCGTATGCACCTGTTACAGGGCGTCGTGGATCAGATGGTGGCCGGCGACCTAGAGAAATTGAGCGTTCTTGCGGACTGGCTCCAGGATTCTCCATTGGGCTTCGCCGTTCAACAGCTTGACGCCGCTGAACTAGCGTTGGATCAGGCGAAGCGTCGCGTCTCCAACGCCAGGAAAGCCCTTTCTTCGGCGATGTACGGAAAATACAAAGGAAACGAATAATGGCACGAGGGGGTTCTAACGGGAAGCAGTCTTTCAGACGAATTCCGCTGCAAAGCATATCTTTTTCCGATGTGCGAGGTGAGGTCAAGGGGTTCGCAAATTCGTGGTTTTTTTGGGTTCATGAAGCGTTCAAGGACGCATTGGACATTCGGTTCGTTGAGCGCATCGACCGGGAAAAGACGGCAGTGCTGCGCGAAAGAATGTCTCAGGAATCGTCAGGGTTGCCAATAGCAGAACTTCGACGCAGGAAGGAGGAGAGCGCCGAACTGAAACAGACGCATCAAACCGTGATGAAGGCGGCGCGAAAGCAGATTTTGGAAACTGAGGCTATATCACCCTCGTGTACCTTTCGGGCAACCGACTCGTTCGAGAGCCGCTGCGGTAAGTGGTACATCCAGGTTACGCGGGAGAACAATGAAAAAATCGTCGGCACCGGAGACGACACCAAGATTAGTCATGAAGAACTCGGCGTGGAGATCTATCGCCGCTCCACTGATCCGGCCACACAGTGGGAGAAACACTCGTCGGCCAAACTGCAACAATCAGAACTTGCCCAGCTCCTCAAGACTGGTAAAGCCGGGACCTTCAACCTTACGGCCGATAAGGCTGATGCAGTGCTCCCCTCACAGCTCCTCTTGTTTTAACGCAAATGCCGTGTTCGGTTAGGACGATGCCCGCCAGTTCATGAAACCGTGTTCGCCATATTGAACCTGTGAAGGCGACGAACCGCGAGAGCCGTATGCTGTCTATCAGGTTTTGGAGTTCGCAACTGAGTTTACTAGGATACGTAGCATGGGTTTATATCCAGGATCTCGATTTGAAGCCGAGGGCTTCATGTTGATTGAGCGCGCTCGAATGTTTGCGATTGGCGCACACACCGCGATCGGTCAGCGACGAAAATATACTGCCGAGCCCTACAGCGTCCATCTTGAGGAAGTCTCCAGCCTCGTGTCGACTGTGGAAGGGGTAACTCCCGACATGGTCGCGGCGGCATGGTTGCACGACACGGTTGAAGATACCGATGTGCCCTTGTCGCTGATCGAAACCGAATTCGGTGTCAGCATTGCGCGACTGGTTCGTGAATTGACGGCAGTATCCGGGCCTAACGACGGGGATCGTGCGACACGCAAGGCGCTGGACCGGGCGCATACGGCGGCGGCGTCCGCTGAGGCCCACACCATCAAGGCGGCGGACCTGATATCGAACCTGCGCACCGTGGAGGCGCGCGATCCGGCGTTCGCGAAAATCTACATGGCGGAGAAGGCGCTGTTGCTCGAAGTGCTTGTCAGAGCCGATGCAGGTCTGTGCTGTACCGTACGCTCGATCCTGCAGAACTACCATGAGCGGCACGCAGCGCACCGGATTTAAAGAGCTTGCGCGCAAGACGGCTTACTGGGAGTACCTGAAACAGATGCGCATCTTTCGCCGCCCTTGAAGGCGCAGGCGCAATGCCGCGCGACTTTCGAGGCGCTGGCGGAACTGAAGAACCCGCGCCCGGTCGCGTTCGTGAAGCAGGCCAATATTTCGAACGGGGCCGCAGCAAGGGAATAACGGGGCCGGGGCGAACATGACAGCGCGACTCCAGCGCCTCGCGCGCGGAGACAACACGGATACGTCGAACGAACTATTAACGGACGATCATGGGACGACACTGGACCGCGGAACAGCGCGCGAAGCAGGCCAATGCAATTCGGCGCTGGAAACCTTGGGACAGCGCAACGGGCCCGGTCACTGACGCGGGCAAGGCCACTGCCGCGCTCAATGCGCTGAAACACGGCATGCGCTCGGCGCAGTGGCGCGACGAACGGCGGCGCGTGAAAGAACTGCTGCGCGAGTGCCGCGCGCGGCTGGAAAAGCGATAGACCGGCGGCGCGGGTCCTTCCTGGCCGCACCTGCAACGCGGGCATTGCACACCGCGATTTTCGCGTAGCGACGGAATTGCGAAAGTTGTCCGAGGTGGAAAATGTCCGAACGTCTTAGCGCAAGCGAGTTTGCACGCCGCGAAGGCTGCGACGAAAAGCAGGTACGCCGCGCACTTGAGCGTGGCGCGCTTGTGCGTGGCGACGACGGACTGATCGACGCCGCGTTGATCGGCTCGGCGTGGCGCAAACCAAACCGCCGCACGCTGATGAAGACCGCGCCACGGCCTGAACGGATAGGCGACACGAACGCCCCACTGCGCAACGGCGGGACGCACATGGAGCCGGGAAATGCGGCAGGACAGGATATCGACGCTTTCCCGCGCATGCTTCCGCTGGCGGAGGCGCTACGCCTGAAGGAGCACTATGCGGCCCTGCTGCGCAAGCTCGAATACGAACAGCGGGAAGGGAGCCTGATCGAGCTTGCGCTGGCGGAGGATGTCGTGTTCAACCTGTTCCGCGCACAGCGCGACGCGTGGCTGGCATGGCCGTCGAAGGTCGCGCCGTTCATTGCCGCCGAACTCGGCGTGGAGGTTGACCGTGTTGCCACGTTGCTGGGCGAGCACGTCTGGCAGCAGCTATCCGAACTCGGTGAGCCACAGCCGGACTTCAGCGGTGGGTGAAGCAAAACGCGGTCGAACCATGCGTTATACTGCAAATGTCACGTTCACAGCGTGACCCTGGATTGGCGTCCGGGAAATGACAAAGGCGGGCAACCGCCGACCGGCGGTTTTTTTACGCCCGCATCAAGCGCCCCAATGGTCGGGCCTTGGTGGGGGAGCGCTCGCGCTCGCCGGTTTCCTTTGTCACCGGTACGCCAACCTTGCCTTGTGCCCGGCCACCCCGATTGGCGTCGGAGGGGTCGGGTTATCGAATCTGACAAAGGAGGTCGCAGCATGCGCCCTGTTCCCGCCCGTCCCAAGCAAACCCAATCCTCCATTCCATCCCACGACAGTATCGGCACGCTACACGCCGCCGCGCCCGCCTCCAACCAGGCCTACAACAATGCGACCGGGGGTAGGTCATGCCTGACTCTCTGAACGCCTCTGCACAACCGGATATGGCGATGCCTGACACCGCCGTTATCCGTGTCGATCAACTGCACGCACTGGCAGGGCTGTTGAGCCTGGAAGAGGTAGCGGAGCAGTTCTCCGCTCTTTCAACGGTTGCGCAGGTGTCGATTTTTGGTCTCTTCGAGGATGCGCTCGCGGACGTACGCGCCGTATTGGCGCGAACAGCGGCTTCTGGCGAATGAACTGCTACGCGGCCTCTTTAACCGGGGCCGCCGGACTCGAATCTTCCGCCCTATTCTGTTTCATCGAAAGCCGTGGAGATTTTGGGCTGTAGCCCATGTACGGACTGCCTGTCGCACGGTAATCATCTGACTGCTGTCAATCCTGGCAGCGACTTCAGATAGACCATCGACACACCTATGTCCCTGTCCGTATTTGAAATGCACTCCCTGGAGCTGTTCTGCCAGCGGCCACCGGGTACCTGGTACGTCATCTGCGACGAATGGCACTATAAAGCGTGCCTCGGCAAGGCCGCAGACCTTCAGAGAGCCAGGGCGGAGACCCGCGAATTTCTTGCTATCGCCACACTGAATCGCGGAAAGTGGGAGGAGGACCGGAAGCTGGTCAAGAATCTCATCGACAGTCACTGGCTGTTTTTTCATGATGTACGGGACCGGAATCCTGACTCCGATGGCTGGCGGGTCATCGTTGCTCTGCTCGAAGAGGTGCGCCGGGGCAAACTGCTTGCCGTTAAAGGTCCGCGTAATGGCCTGTTTCCGTCACCGTACAGCAGCACGCCGTTAATGAATCCCGTAGCGAGGACAGGTAGTCACCCGGACGGCGAACCCATTTTGTCCGTCCAGTATGATCCGGCCACCTGGCAAACCCGGCTGGACGCTGCGCGCGCAGCCCGGGCGACACCGCCGCGCATCGAGATACCACAGGCACTGACCAAGGCGCAGCGGTGGCAGACGCGCAAGGCGCTGATTGCGGCGGGCAATGCGGCCATGTCAGGGCGCGTGCGGGCAGTGGCTGAACGGCTCGCACGCAACAATGTCGCGGTGGAGAAGGCCAGACTCTCCGATCATGTCTACGAGCCGTCCAGGCCGGTGCCCGAAGGGTGGGCGAACCGCAGCGGGGATACGGAATTTCTGGATCGGTATGGGCTTGATGCCATGGACTTTACAATCAAGGGCTCGAACTTCAGGGCGCAGCTATACGAACCGGATGCGGCGGTCTTCGGTAGCGACATGAATCCGACGCTCGCGTTCAAGGGAACCGAAATGACAAGTCTGGCCGACTGGTCGAACAATGTTAACCAGAGCGTGAATATCGAATCGGAATACTACGAACGAGCAGTAAGGAGTGGCACCAAGCTACGTGAGATTGCAGAACCTATCGACATAACAGGTCACTCGTTAGGGGGTGGCCTCTGTTCCGCCGCATCCGTCGCCAGCAGTAAGGACTGCTGGAGCTTCAATGCAGCGGGCCTGCACCCGAAGACCGTCGAGCGCTATGGCGGACAGGTCACGCCATCGAACATCAATGCGTACCATGTGAAGGGCGACATTCTGACCGTGGCACAGACGTGGACGCCCCTGCCCGGTGCAGCCGGTACTCCCTATCCCCTTTCCGGCAGTGGCTCGCCCGTGTCGCGGCACTTCATCAGGCAGGCAATAGACGGCATCGAGCAGCAGAAGGCGGAGGACGTCTCCGTACTTGAAACACTGTCATAACGGGACTGAAAGCGATGAAAGCACTCAGTCGAATCCTTATCGTGCCGGTGCTGTTACTGGCGCTATCCCCTGTGGTTCATGCAATGAAAAAATTTCCCGCCACTGATTTTTTTAGCGGCCCGCAACTCGAACTGGCCCGGGCCATCGAGCGAGGCGACATGGAGCAGGTCAGGCGATTGGCACCGAAGACGGATCTGAAGACGCCCGGACGCAAGAACATGACGATGCTGTTTTTTGCGTTTCAGGAGGCGTTGCAGCGCGATCCACATCGGCTTGCGGTTATGTCGGAGGTGGTGAAGGCCGGAGCCGATCCCTTGCAGGAAGTGCCGAATTTTGGTGATCCGCTCGGGGTCATGCTCAACAGCTCCCACCCGGAATTCCTGCGCGCGATGCTGGACGGTGGGGTTGATCCCAACACCATGATCGAGGGCCGTAGACCCATCATTTTCTTTGTTACAAGCGATCGTAAATTGGGCTCGCTCAAGCTGCTGGTGGAGCGAGGCGCGGATGTGAACCGGCGCGATTCATTGCGCAATACATCTCTCTACGAAGCGCTAACTGGCTATGACACCGGAGCAGTCAATTACCTTCTCGATCACGGAGCCAACCCCAACACGTACAACATCAATGGAATCTCGTTTCCAAGACAATTGGAATCGCAAATAAAACATGCGGGCCCCACCTCTGAATTAGGTGTCAAACTGGTCGAAATCCGCGACCGCATCATCAAGATGGACGTGAAATGGCCGCCTGAGACGCCGGAGCAGATAAAGGCACGATGGGGAGCCAGTTCTCCGCGCCGGCTCGACGACAGCAGGATTCCGCTGCCTTGAAGCAGGAACCGAAAGGGCTACATCCGTGTAGCCCTTTTTGCTGTCGCCATCAAAAATATGTGCAATGGGTAACCCCAGGCTTTCGCTGTGAACCGGCAAAATGCCAACGTTTGTTCACGCTGGAATGTGCGCTTTGTGCCGCAGTCAGGCAAGTGTGCCGATATGTTTCGCCCACGTCTCCATCATCGGGCGGCGCTGTTCCATCAGGTCGGTGCGGTGATAGGCGGCTTCAACCTTGTTTGCGACGGTATGTGCAAGCGCCCGCTCGGCCAAGTCGCGAGCATAGCCGTTTTCGCTGGCCCAATCTCTAAACGAACTTCTATAGCCGTGCGCGGTTGCCACGCGTCCCGGCGTGTCGCTCTTTGCTTTGACTCGGCGCAGCAGCGCCGTCAAGGTCATATCGGATAGCACCTTGCCGCGAGGCGACGGAAACACCAACGTCTCGTGCTGCTTCTGTTCCTTCAACGTCTTGACGACAGCAAGCGCCGCCGCCGAGAGCGGAACGCGATGCGGCTCTTTCGCTTTCATGCGCTCGCCGGGAACTGTCCACACGGCGGCGTCGAGGTCGAATTCGCCCCAGGTCGCGCCGCGCACTTCACCGCTACGCGCCGCCGTTAGAATCAGGAACAGCAAGGCGGCGCGCGTGTTGTCACCCCGTTCGATATGGCTCAATTGCGCCTTCACGAATGCGGGTATTTGACGCCAGGGCATCGCCGGTTGATGCTCCTTTTTTGCGCTCTGCTTCGGCAAGATGTGATCGACAACGGAGACCGGGTTCGCCGTGATATGACCGTGGGCCCAGGCCCATTGCATGACGGCGTGCATCCGCTGGCGGGTCCGGCTGGCGGTTTCGGCCTTCTCCAGCCAGATAGGCCGTAGCACTTCGGCACAATCGGCAGGCGTGATTGCATCGAGCGGCTTCGCGCCGAGCTTTGGAAACACGTAAGCCTCAAGTGATCGAATCCAATCAGCTGCGTGCTTCTCGTTTCGCCAGCCTGGTTTCAGTTCCTCGTGAACCTTGCGCGCCGCCTTTTCGAACGTGAGCGCGGTGGCGGCCATGCTGGCGGCTTGCTGGTCGCGGTCGCGTTCGTCAATAGGGTCTTTGCCTGCGTCGATCTGGCGGCGCATGGCGAGCGCCTTCTCGCGCGCATCGGCTATGGTGACTTCGGGATAGACGCCGAGGCCCGCATCGCGGCGCTTGCCCGTTACCGGGCTGGTAAAGCGTAGGGTCCATTTACTGCCCGTCTTGCCGGGGGTGAGCATTAACCCCGTTACTTTGCCGTCGAATACCGGCTTATCACCGGCGCGTAGTGCAGTTGCCTGTCTGTCTGTGAGTGCCATTTCAGCCCATCGTCCAGCCCATCGCCAAGTGGCGGATAGCGCCGGAATATTGTAGCCTGATACGGCAATATTTTTTGGCAAAATGCCTGTGCACATTGATGTTTAACGGATACCGTCGGTTTGGCGCGGATTGATTAATGGCAGACGCCGCCTCCACCAAATACCTGGAACGTTCGCGATGAACGGCCCCAAAAAACCCCGGTAGCGTAACGCTGCCGGGGTTTTTTATTTTCGGCACCGTCCGCGACGCTTTGCGGGCCGGCCACACGTCTCCCCTTCACTCAGCGGGGACGCACAACACGCCCCGGTAAATCCGCGGCCGCTGCCTATACTCGTAGCTCGAAGCGAGTCGTCACTCGTCAACCACGTCGCCAAAACAGGAGCCTGCGTCATGCGCAAGACCATCGCTCTGCTGGCCCCGCTCGCACTCGCCGTGCTACACGCCGGCGCCTTCGCCGATCCGCCCAAACTGTCCGACGGCCGCTTCGTCACCGCTGACGGCATGACGCTCTACACGTTCGACAAGGACGCCACGCCCGGCGTCAGCGCCTGCTCCGGCGGCTGCATGAGCAACTGGCCGGCAGCCACGGCGGCGCCGACCGACAAGCCGTCGGGCGATGCAAAGGGGGACGGCTTCAAGGAAATCTGGCACATCGCCAGGCCATAAGAATCCACTCCGGCCGGCAACTGGGCCGCCATCGCCCCCGCCACAAAGCACAACGCCGACCCAAGGGCCGGCGTTGCGTCAAACCTCGAAGCTCGAGCGAAGCCCGAGCCAATTCTTATTCGTCTTTCGGGCACTGCAGATTGCAGCCATTCGGATCGCCCATATCGCCGCGCTTGCGCGCCTGCGAACGTCGGCCGTGCTGATACTTGTCCGACGGGGCGGACGCGGCGAACGGCATCTGCGGATGCTCGTTAATGCGGAATTCGTCGGTCAGGATGCCACCCGGCACGCCAGGCGAATTTTGCGCGTAAGCGACGGAGACGGTGGCACAGAGCACACCAGCCGCGGCAGCGGCGGCACATGCATGGAGAAGAGCTTTCATGTCGGTTCAGCGCGGCTTGGCGCGCGGTAAAGGCGGATACGAAGCCAAGAGAGTAGCCGAAACCGGCGCGCTGCGCAGCCGCGCACGCCGAGCGCCACCGCTTTTCTGGTTACAGGCTCTTACTCCGCCGTTACGCGAGCGCGCCGCCGAGCCCCTCGTCCAGATCGACGAGCCTGCCGCAGTCGCACGGATCGTAGCCGGCGAGCTGCTCGACGCGTTGATGAAACGCGCTGCCGCGCAACAGGTTGATCACCGTCGCGAGCGGCGCGCGACAGAGGTGCGCGCGATCGCACGCGAAGTAATAGTCCTCGTCGACGATCGGAATGAAGTCGAGCCCGAAATGATGCGCGGCCGGTTCGACGCCGAAGCCTATGTCCGCCATGCCGCTCGCGACGAACGCCGCGATTGCCGAGTGCGTCAGCTCGGTCGACGCATAGCCGTTGACGCGGTCCGGGTCCACACCGACCTGTCGCAGCGCGAGATCGAGCAGCATCCGCGTACCCGAGCCCGGCTGGCGGTTGACGAAACGGATGTCGTCGCGCGCCAGATCGCCGAGCCCGCCGATCCGCTTCGGATTGCCCTTGCCGATGAACAGACCCTGCTTGCGTCGGGTCAGATGCACGAGCACATGGCGTTGCGGATCGAGCCAGCGCCGGTAGGTATCGGCGCACACCGCGCGGAACTCGCCGAGCGGCAGATGAAAGCCCGCCAGATCGCACTCGCCGCGCGCGAGCGCACTGACCGCCTCGGCGCTGTCGCGGTACTTGATCTCGACCGGCAGATCGTTGGCGACCAGCGCCGTAACAAGCGCGGCCACCGCGTAACCGTGCGACGCGTGGATGCGCACGTCATCGGCGGGGGGCGCAAGCCAGCGGTTCAGATCGCTCGCCACTTCGCTCGCGAGCGCCTGCAAATTGCCGTCGAGCCGCTCGCCGCAGAGCCGCTGCCCGCGCAGCACCGCGTGACCGAGCTCGGACAACACCGAGCCGCGCCCACGCTCTTTCGCGATCAGAGGACCACCAAACCGCTCCTCGATGCTGCGCAGCAAGCCCCATGCGTGCCGATAGGACAAACCCTTAAGCGCCGCGGCCTGCGCAATGCTGCCAGATTCATCGACGAGCGCGAGCAGCGGCACCACGTCAGACAGGCTGGCCTCGCGGCCGTCCGCGCCCTTCACCACCAGCTCGACCTGACATTCGATCCTGACCATATATGCTTTACCGTTTCCTATTGCGCGCGCCGGTCGGCCCGCCTATCTTTCGGCTATACCATATCGAATAAGCGAAGCATACGTGCATGCATTATGAATAACAAGTGCATATATCGCTTCGGAGGAGCCCCCCTTTGGACGATTCTCTCGCCACGGCGCCGGATCAGCTCGTGCAACGTCACGCGCAGCCGGGCCGCACACTCATCACGATCCTGCACGCGATCCAGGACGAACTCGGCTTTGTGCCACCCGCGGCGGTCGGACCGCTCGCCCGCGCGCTGAACCTGTCGCGAGCGGAAGTGCACGGCGTCATCACTTACTACCATCACTTTCGCACCTCGCCGGCCGCGCCCGTCACGGTGCAGCTGTGCCGCGCCGAAGCGTGCCGCAGCATGGGCACCGAGGCGCTGGCCCAGCACATCGAGGCGCACACCGGTTGCCGCTTCGACGCCGGTCACCATGACGGCGCAACGGTGGAACTCGAATCGGTGTACTGCCTCGGCCAATGCGCGCTGTCGCCGGCGATGATGCTCAACGGCACGCTGCACGCGCGCGTGTCGCCGCAAAAATTCGACGCGCTGTTCGCCGCTGCCCGCAAATGCGTGGAGGTGCCGGCATGACGCGCATCTATGTTCCGCGAGATTCGTCGGCGCTCGCGCTCGGCGCCGATGCGCTGGCCGAAGCCATCGCCAGCGAAGCCGCGCGCCGCGGCATTGCGATCGAACTGATCCGCAACGGTTCGCGCGGGTTGCTGTGGCTCGAACCGCTCGTCGAAGTTGCGACGCCCGAAGGCCGCATCGGCTATGCGAATGTCGACGTGGAAGACGTCGCCGCGTTGTTCGCCGCGGGCTTCGTCGACGGCGGCGAGCATGCGCGGCGCGTCGGCGTGGTCGACGAGATTCCGTATCTGAAGAAGCAGCAGCGCCTGACCTTCGCGCGGATCGGCATCACCGACCCGCTGTCCATCGACGATTACGTCGCGCACGGCGGCCTCGAAGGCCTACGCAACGCCCTGCAAACCGACGGCGATGCCGCCTGCGAAGCGCTGATCGAATCCGGTCTGCGCGGCCGCGGCGGCGCGGCCTTCCCGGCCGGCATCAAGTGGCGCACGGTGCGCGGCGCGAAAGCCGCGCAGAAGTACGTCGTCTGCAATGCCGACGAAGGCGATTCCGGCACCTTCTCCGATCGTCTCGTGATGGAAAGCGATCCGTACGTGCTCATCGAAGGCATGATCATCGCCGGCGTCGTGACCGGCGCGACCGTCGGCTACATCTATGTGCGCAGCGAATACCCGCACTCGATCGCGACGCTCGAAGCTGCCATCGCCCGTGCGCGCACAGCCGGCTGGCTCGGCGACAGCGTGCTCTCGAGCGGGCAGCGTTTCGAGCTGTTCGTCGCGAAAGGCGCGGGCTCGTATGTGTGCGGCGAGGAAACCGCGATGCTGGAATCGCTCGAAGGCAAGCGCGGCATCGTCCGCGCAAAGCCGCCGGTGCCCGCACTCGTGGGTCTCTATGGCCAGCCCACCGTGATCAACAACGCGATCACGCTCGCCACCGTGCCGATCATCTTCGCGCGCGGCGCCGCGTTCTATAAAGACTTCGGCATGGGCCGCTCGCGTGGCACGCTGCCGTTCCAACTGGCCGGCAACATCAAGCGAGGCGGCCTCGTCGAACTCGCGTTCGGCGTGACCTTGCGCCAACTGCTCGACGACTTCGGCGGCGGCACCGCGAGCGGCCGGCCGGCGCGCGCGGTGCAGGTCGGCGGTCCGCTCGGCACCTATCTGCCGCCAAGCCAGTGGGACATTCCGATGGACTACGAGGCGTATGCGGCAGTCGGCGCGGTGATCGGCCACGGCGGTCTCGTCGTGCATGACGACACCTCGAATCTTGCCGAGCTCGCGCAATACGCGATGCACTTCTGCGCGCTCGAATCGTGCGGCAAATGCACACCGTGCCGGATCGGCTCGACGCGCGGCGTCGAGGTGATCGCGCGGATTCGCAGCGGCGACACGTCGACGCGTCAGGTGCAATTGCTGCGCGATCTGTGCGACACGATGGTAGCCGGCTCGCTGTGCGCGATGGGCGGCATGACGCCGTATCCGGTGCTGTCCGCGCTCGATCATTTCCCTGAAGACTTCGGTCTCGCCGCCGATCCCACTGCCGACCACGCCACCAAAGCGGCCGCGGCCTGACTCCAGGAGTTCACCATGTCCGACCAGTTCAACTCCCCTGCCGGCGCCCCGAAGGAAGTCCCCCTGGGGGGCGGCTGCGGCTCAGGCAACTGCGCGTGCAAGTCGCAAGCCCAGGCACGCGCCGCCAACGCGTTCGCCGACGACACCGACTACGGCACCCCCGCCCGCCACTCGGACGTCGACGTGACGCTCGAAATCGACGGCCAGGCGGTGACCGTACCGGCGGGCACGTCGGTGATGCGCGCGGCGGCTGAAGCTGGCGTCAACGTGCCGAAGCTGTGCGCGACCGATTCGCTCGAACCGTTCGGCTCATGCCGCCTGTGTCTCGTCGAAATCGAAGGACGGCGCGGCTATCCGGCCTCGTGCACGACGCCGGTCGAAGCCGGCATGAAGGTGCGCACGCAGACCGACCGTCTGCAGTCGCTGCGTCGCAACGTGATGGAGCTGTACATCTCCGACCATCCGCTCGATTGCCTGACCTGCCCCGCCAACGGCGACTGCGAACTGCAGGACATGGCGGGCGTGACCGGCCTGCGCGAAGTGCGCTACGGCTTCGACGGCGCGAATCATCTGAAGGACCAGAAGGACGAATCGAATCCATACTTCACGTACGACCCGGCGAAGTGCATCGTCTGCAATCGCTGCGTGCGCGCGTGCGAGGAAACCCAGGGTACGTTCGCGCTGACGATCACCGGACGCGGCTTCGAATCTCGCGTCGCGGCGAGCGAGAACCAGCCGTTCATGGAATCGGAGTGCGTGTCGTGCGGCGCCTGCGTGGCCGCGTGCCCGACCGCGACCTTGCAGGAAAAGTCCGTCGTGATGCTCGGCCAGCCCGAGCACTCGGTCGTCACCACCTGTGCCTATTGCGGCGTCGGCTGCTCGTTCAAGGCAGAGATGAAGGGCAACCAGGTCGTGCGGATGGTGCCGCACAAGAACGGCCAGGCCAACGAAGGCCATGCATGCGTGAAGGGCCGCTTCGCGTGGGGCTACGCGACGCACAAGGACCGCATCAAAAAGCCGATGATCCGCGCGACGATCACCGACCCATGGCGCGAAGTCAGCTGGGACGAAGCGATCTCGTATGCGGCGTCCGAATTCCGCCGCATCCAGGCGAAGCATGGCCGCGATTCGATCGGCGGTATCACGTCGTCGCGCTGTACGAACGAGGAAACCTACCTCGTGCAGAAGCTCGTGCGCGCCGCGTTCGGTAACAACAACGTCGACACCTGCGCGCGCGTCTGCCACTCGCCGACCGGCTATGGTCTGAAGACGACGCTCGGCGAATCGGCTGGCACGCAGACGTTCGCCTCCGTCGACAAAGCCGACGTGATCATGGTAATCGGCGCGAATCCGACCGATGGCCACCCGGTGTTCGCCTCGCGTCTGAAGCGGCGCGTGCGCGAGGGTGCGAAGCTGATCGTCGTCGATCCGCGTCGGATCGACATCGTCGATACGCCGCACGTGAAAGCGTCGCACCATCTGCAATTGCGGCCCGGCACCAACGTCGCGATCGTCAACGCGCTCGCGCACGTGATCGTCACCGAAGGCCTGCTCGACGAAGCGTTCGTCGCCGAGCGCTGTGAAACCCGCGCGTTCGAACAGTGGCGCGATTTCGTCGCGCTGCCGGAGAACTCGCCGGAAGCGACCGAAGCGGCGACCGGCGTGCCCGCGCAACAGGTACGCGAAGCCGCGCGCATCTACGCGAGCGCCGGCAACGCCGCGATCTACTACGGCCTGGGCGTCACCGAACACGCGCAAGGCTCGACGATGGTGATCGGCATCGCGAACCTGGCGATGGCGACCGGCAACATCGGCCGCGAAGGTGTCGGCGTGAATCCGCTGCGCGGCCAGAACAACGTGCAGGGTTCGTGCGACATGGGCTCGTTCCCGCACGAGCTGCCCGGCTATCGTCACATCGGCGATCCGCTCGTGCGCACGCAGTTCGAAAACGCCTGGGCCGTCACACTGCAACCGGAACCTGGCCTGCGCATTCCGAACATGTTCGACGCCGCGCTGCACGGCAGTTTCAAGGGTCTGTACTGCCAGGGCGAGGACATCGTGCAGTCGGACCCGAACACGCATCATGTGGCGGCGGCGCTGTCGTCGATGGAATGCATCGTCGTGCAGGACATCTTCCTGAACGAGACCGCCAAATACGCGCACGTGCTGCTGCCCGGCTCGTCGTTCCTCGAAAAGGACGGCACGTTCACCAATGCCGAGCGCCGCATCTCGCGCGTGCGCAAGGTGATGCCGCCGCTCGGCGGCTACGCGGACTGGGAAGTCACGCTGCTGCTGTCGCGCGCGCTCGGCTACGAGATGGACTACACGCATCCGTCCGAGATCATGGACGAAATCGCGCGGCTCACACCGACCTTCCACGGCGTGTCGTACCAGAAGATCGACGAAATGGGCAGCATCCAGTGGCCATGCAACGAGGACGCGCCCGACGGCACGCCGACGATGCACGTCAACACCTTCGTGCGCGGCAAGGGCAGGTTCGTGATCACGAAGTTCATCGCATCGCCGGAGAAGGTCACGCGCAAATATCCGTTGCTGCTGACGACCGGGCGCATTCTGTCGCAGTACAACGTCGGCGCGCAGACGCGCCGCACCGAGAACTCGCGCTGGCATGACGAAGACCGGCTCGAACTGCATCCGCACGATGCCGAGGAACGCGGCATCAAAACCGGCGACTGGGTCGGCATCGAATCGCGCGCGGGGCAGACCGTGTTGCGCGCGAAGGTGACGGAGCGGATGCAGCCGGGCGTCGTCTATACCACGTTCCACTTCCCCGAATCGGGCGCGAACGTGATCACGACCGACAGCTCCGACTGGGCGACCAACTGCCCCGAATACAAGGTGACCGCGGTGCAGGTCATGCCGGTCGAGCAGCCGTCGCAATGGCAGAAGGACTATTCGCGCTTCAATAGCGAACAGCTCGAACTGCTGAAGCAGCGCGAGCTGGCCAATGCGGCCGCGGCCGTCACCGCGGGCAAGTGAGGCGAGCCATGGACAATCGGAATCTGATCGACATGGCGAACCGGATCGGCGACTTCTTCGAGTCGATGCCCGACCACGAGGAAGCGCTGACCGGCGTCGCCGAACATATCCGCCGCTTCTGGGAGCCGCGCATGCGGCGCGCGCTGCTCGCGACGCTCGACGAAGCGCCGGACACGTATGACATCGCGCTATCGGACTTCACGCGCGAGGCGATCGTCAGGTATCGCGAGAAGTTGACGCCGGCGCCGGCCCAGGCGCCGGCGGCTTAGGCTCGGGCGGTTTCCCCAATCAACCAGGCGCGGTGGCGCGATCCGCTGCCGCGTGCGTGCCCATGCCACGCAACGGGCGGCGCCAATCACAACGTCGCCTGTTCCGATATCTCTCCCCCAACCGTAAACCACGCTTCGCAGTGCCGTACGAGACCGTGCAGGTCCGAGCCGGTGCGTCCGCGCGCGCTGATGTAGCCGTCGGGCCGCACCAGATAAAACGACGGCCGCGTGCGCCCATACGATTCGGACAACGCCGGGCCGCCGTCGCCGCTCGTATCGGTGATGCGCCAGATCCGCACCGCGTTCGGCAGCAGCCGCTCGACCTCGGCGGCGAGCTTTTCTACTTCGGGGTCCGGCGGCGGTGCATGTTTCGCGGCGGGATCGAGCGGCGTGCCATCGACGGGCAGCGGCGGCAACAGCAGAAACAGCGAGAAGAACGCCGGATCGTGCAGATCGAAAATGCAGCCGACGCCCGGCGCGCGTCCCAGCGGACCGTCGACGACGTGCACGAGCGCATCGGGTGCGCGCTCGCCCGCGCGCGGGCCGCCGTCGAGCACGCGTTCGAGCGTCAGCGGACTGCGCCGGTACTGGATCGACAGCTCGCTGATCGTCGCGCGTGCGGCATCGCGCAGCGGACCGAGCGTGGCCAGCACCGGCATCACGCGCTCGCGCAGCAGCTTCATCGGTCCGTGATCGGCCTCGGCCATCTGCGTGATGAAACCGGTCTGCCGCAGCACCTCGCGCTCGATCGGATGTCGCTCGGCGTGATACGTGTCGAGCAGGCGATCCGGCGCCGCGCCGCCGATCACGCGCGCGAGCTTCCAGCCGAGATTGAGCGCTTCCTGGATGCCGGTGTTCATGCCTTGTGCGGCCGCGGGGCTGTGTACGTGCGCGGCATCGCCGGCGAGGAAGATGCGGCCCACGCGCAGCCGGTCGACCATCCGGCTGTTCACGTGGAAGTACGCCGACCACGCCAGATCCGACACGTCGACGCGCTCGCGCACGCGTCGCGCGATCAGCGCCTTGCATTGTTCGAGCGACGGCGCCGGCGCCCGCTCCAGCGGCGGCTCGCCGAGCACCGCGGGGGCCGGCGGCGCGGCGCTGTCCGACGGCTCGACCGCATGATCGGCGATCAGACGATGGCGGCCGTGGCCCATCGGAAACAGCCCGACGAGACCCTCGCCCGACGCGAAGATATGGAACTCGTCGTCGGGCCAGTCGGTTTCGGCATGCAGGTCGGCGAGCAGAAAGGTCTGGTCGAAGGTCTTGCCCTCGAAGTTCAGGTCGAGGCGATGGCGAATCGAACTGTGCGCGCCATCGGCCGCGATCAGATATGACGGGCGCATGGCTTCCGTGCGGCCGTCCGCGCGGCGCAAGGTCGCCTGAACGCTCGCGGAGCCTTGCATGAACGCCACGAGCTCGACGCCGCGCTCGACCTTCACGCCGAGCGTCGCTAGATGCTCGGTCAGGAGCCGCTCGGTCACCGACTGGTCGAGAAACAGCAGATAGGGATAGCGCGTGTGCAACGGGTCGAAATCGAGCTGCGCGAGCCGCATGCCGTTCGAAAACAGATTCGCCACGCGCGCGCGATGGCCGAGCTCGAGAAACGGTTCGACCAGCCGATGCTGCTCGAGCAGTTCGAGCGTGCGTGCCTGAATGCCGATCGCGCGCGAGTAAGGGTTCGGCTGCGGCGCCTTGTCGATCAGGCGCACGGGGACGTGGGCGCGCGCGAGACTCATCGCTGCGGCAAGTCCGGTGGGACCGGCCCCGACGATCAGCACCGGCGACGCGTCGTAGGCGGCAGCGTCCATGCGGAACTCCGGAGGCAACAATGCGTTCTAGTGTACGCCGCCGCTCTTGCGCATACGGGTGCGCTGCATCAATCGCGCGTCGGCAAGACGGGTCGCGCGGGGGGTCCATCCGTCGTTGCCCATGAACTCACGCTCCGCGCAAATCCAGGCCGCTTGCGCAAGTATGGGAAAATGCGCGCTCAGTCTGATTGATCCAAATGCCCTCCCCGTCATGCAACCTGTATTTGACCGCGCGTTCGCGGCGCATCGTGACGGCCGCCTCGACGACGCCGAACGCGGCTACCGCGCCACGCTCGACCACGACCCCAGCCACGTCGACGCGCTGCATCTGCTCGGCGTGCTGCGCCACCAGCAGGGCCAGCACGCCGAAGCCGCGGCGCTGGTGCGGCGCGCGGTCGATCTGCGCCCCGAAGACGCGGCGCTGCAGCTGAACCTCGGCAATGCGCTGAAGGCGCTCGGCCAGATCGACGCCGCGATCGAGCAGTTCCGCAACGCGCTGACGCTCGCGCCGACCTTCCCGATGGCGCACTACAACCTCGGCAACGCGTACGCGTCGCAAGGCCGTCACGAAGACGCCGCCGATGCGTTCGAACGTTCGCTGCGCCTGCAGCCGAACGACGCGTCGTCGCACAACAATCTCGGCAACGCGCTGCACGCGCTCGGCCGTCACGCGGACGCGATCGCGTCGTTCCGGCGCGCGCTCGAGCTGCGCCCCGGTCACGCGGGCGCGCTGAACAACATGGGCATGTCGCTGAACGCGCTCGATCGACCGAACGAGGCGGTGCCCTGCTTCGAGGCCGCGCTCGCCGCCGAGCCGCGCTTCGTCGCTGCGCACTTCAATCTCGCGAATACGTTCGATGCGACCGGCCGCCATGCGCGGGCAGTCGCGTCATTTGAAGCGGCGCTGCGTCTGCAGCCGAACCTGCCGCCCGCGATCTATGGCATGGGCAACGCGCTCGCGGCGCTCGGCCGTGCCGAACAGGCGCTGCCGTATCTGGAGCGCGCGGTCGGGCTCGATCCGCAATTCGCGCTCGCGTGGCTTGCGCTCGGCACCGCGCACCAGGCGCTCGGCGCGCACGCGGCCGCGGTGCGCGCGCTCGATCAGGCGTTGCGGCTGCGCCCGGATCTCGCGTCCGCGCATATGAACCGCGCGCTCGCGTGGCTCGCGATGCGCGACTTCGAGCGCGGGCTGCCCGAATACGAATGGCGCTTGCAAACCGTCGCGCAACCGGTGATCCAGACGTTGCCGCGCTGGCACGGCGAGTCGATCGAAAAATACACGCTGCTGATCCATGCCGAACAGGGTTTCGGCGACACGCTGCAGTTCGTGCGCTTCGTACCGCTCGCAGCGCAACGCGCCGCGCGCGTCGTGCTCGAAGTGCAGCCGCAGTTGGTGCCGCTCTTCGCGCCCGTCGCGAAGACGTGGCGCGTCTCGCTGATCGCGCAGGGCCAGCCGCGCCCCGCCGCCGATCTGCAGATTCCGCTCTTGAGCCTGCCGCTAGCGCTCGGCACGCGCTACGACACGATTGACGCGCGCACGCCCTATCTGAGCGTGCCGCCGGCCTATGGCCGCAAATGGCGCGGCTCGCTCGGCGGTCAGGCGAAGCGCAAGATCGGGCTCGCATGGTCGGGGCGCATCCAGCGCAACGAAACCCGCACGATGCCGCTCGCCGCGCTGGAGCCGCTGTTCGCACTGAATGGCATCGACTGGATCGTGTTGCAGCCCGATCTGTCCGAGGACGACCGCGCGGCGCTCGACGCGCATCCGCGCGCGGCCGCGATCCATCGCTTCGACCACCGCATCGGCGACTTCGCGGATACCGCGGCGATCGTCGAGCGGCTCGACGCGGTGGTGTCGATCGACACGTCGATCGCGCACCTCGCGGGCGCGCTGCGCAAGCCGCTGTGGCTGATGCTGCCGTGCGCCGCCGACTGGCGCTGGTTCGACGGCGACACGCGCAGCCCGTGGTATCCCGGCGCGACGCTCGTGCGTCAGCCGCGGCCGGGCGCGTGGGATGAAGTCGTCGAGGTGGTCGCTAACGAATTGCGGCACGGGTAGCCACAGACCACGCGCCGCAAACAAAAAACCCCGCTTTCGCGGGGTCTTTTGTTTTCAGAACACGAAGTGAACCGTCAGGCCGCCCGATACTGATTGCGTGACTCCGGCGTGCGATACAGGAACAGCGTCGCGAGCAGACCGCAGATTGCCGCCACGCCGAGGACCAGGCCCGGCGCCGCCTTGTTGCTGGTCACGTGGATCAGCAGCGTGGCGATGGCCGGCGTGAAGCCGCCGATCGTCGTCGCGAGACTGTACGCGAGCGAGAAGCCAGCGGTTCGCACTTCGACCGGCATCACTTCGGTCAGCGCGACGACCATCGCGCCGTTGTAGCAGCCGTACAGGAACGACAACCACAGCTGCACGGCGAGCAGACGCGCGAACGACGGTTCGGCGACGAGCCATTGCAGCGCCGGATACGCGGTGAGGATCGTCAGGATCGTGAACGCGAGCAGCACCGGACGGCGGCCGACGCGGTCCGACAACGCGCCGGACAACGGCAGCCAGATCAGATTCGAGATACCGACGCAGACGGTGACGACGAGCGCGTCGATCGCCGACAGCTTCAGCACTTCCCTGCCGAAGGTCGGCGTGTAAGCGGTGATCATGTAGAACGACACGGTCGTCATGACGACCATGCCCATGCCGCCCAGCACGATCGGGTAGTTCGCGAGCATCGACTTCAGGATCTCGCCCACGCTCGGACGATGCTTGCGCGCCGTGAACTCCTCGGTTTCCTGCAGCGAGCGGCGGATGATGAACAGGAACGGCACGATCAGACAGCCGATCAGGAACGGCACGCGCCAGCCCCACGCGAACATCTGGTCGGCGGGCAGAATCTTGTTGAGCCCCACGCCGATCAGCGCGGCGAATACCACCGCGACCTGCTGGCTGCCCGATTGCCACGAGCAATAGAAGCCCTTGTTGCCCTTCGTCGCGATCTCCGACAGATACACCGACACGCCGCCGAGCTCAGCGCCGGCGGAGAAGCCTTGCAGCAGCCGGCCGAGCAGCACCAGCACGGGCGCCACGAGCCCGATGGTCGCGTAGCCCGGTATCGTCGCGACCGTCAGCGTGCCGAGCGCCATCAGGCTCAGTGTGAGGATCAGGCCTTTGCGACGGCCGTGATGGTCGATGTAGGCGCCGAGCACGATCGCGCCGAGCGGACGCATCAGGAAGCCCGCGCCGAACACGGACAGCGACAGCATCAGCGATGCGAAATCGCTGCCGCCAGGAAAGTAGGTCTTGGCGATCGCGGAAGCGTAGTAGCCATAGACCATGAAGTCGTACATTTCAAGAAAGTTGCCGCTGACAACGCGGAACACTGTCTTGACCTTGGATTCTTGGGTGGTGGAAGCGGCGTGGGTCGCTGTAGACATGACACTCTCGGATAAGCCCGTCGCCCTGTCGGACGGATCGACGCGGACGGTGACGAGCGGGCAGTTGGAACGATCCACTGCGTTTGGCAAGCGGATGCCGCAGGCGGACGCACAGGTATAAGCAAGTGCGCCCGGGGGCGCCGCATTTTGCTGCTCACGGCGCTCATTCGATATGAGGGTAAACGCTGAGCTCGATGCCGGGCTGATGCCACGTAATGTTACTGCTGATAGGGTCGACGCGAAACGCATACAGTTTGCTTACGCGCGACACCCGCGGGCGGTCGCAGACTGTCCGCGCGAGGCCATTCAGTCGATTACTCCGATGCGAACCACCCCTGCTCTTTCCCTGCGCCCCGCCACGCTCGAGGACGCCGCGCTGATTGCGTCGATCCACAGCGCCAGTTGGCAGGCGACCTATCGCGGTCTGTTGCCCGACGCGTTCCTCGACGGCGAAGTCACGCGCGAACGCGCCGCCTATTGGGAAGCACGTCTCGGCGCGCCGGGCGGCGAGCGCCGCATCGTGCTGATCGCCGAGTTGGCCGGCGAGCCGGCCGGCTTCGTGTGTGTCGAGCGCCAGCCCGAGTCCGCGTGGGGCGTGCTGCTCGACAACCTGCATGCGCTGCCCGGTTATCAGGGCATCGGCGTCGGCAAAACATTGATGCACGCAGCCGTAGACTGGACGCGCGCGCAAGGCGAGGCACAGCTGTATCTGTACGTGCTCGAGGGCAATACGGCGGCGATCGGCTTTTACGAGCGACACGGCTGGCAGTTGGTCGGCGCGGAGCCCGATCAGATGGGCGGCGTGGATATCACCGCGTTGCGCTACGTGTACCGGTTGAAGGCTTGAACGCCGCGGTTGAGTGTGTGTGAAGCGCATGGCGTCGCGGGGACGGCGCGCCGGCGGTGTTCCTGTTTTCGGAGTCATCTGAACGGTGGACGACGTAGTTTCGAGGCATGATTTTCTGTTGCCGATGGCTTCATCGGCCCCCTACAGATTCCGTCACTGCCGCACCGGTGTGACTGTCCGAGACACCGGAAGAAACCGATGACCAGCACGCCGCTCATCCTGATTGAAGGCGCATTCGCGCTTCCCCCTCTCCGTACGCTCGACCACCTGCCCGAACCGTTCGGCCGCGACTGGGCGTTGCTGTCCTGGCGAACCGGGCTCGATTCGCTGTATGCCGCGCTGCTGTGCACCGTGTGCGTCAGAGAACAGCAGTTGCTGTCGTATGGGCAGTGGGTGTCGATCGACGGCGTGCTGACCGGCGTGCTGACCGACATGAAGCGGCCGGCAGAGACGCCCGTCGCGAACGCCACGCAGCCTGCCGGGGAACCGTCGAATACCGCGACGGCGGCGCATCCCGCTATGCAACGGAAGGTGCCTCAGGGTCCAATGCGAATCGCGCTCAAGGCCCGCTCGCCGCGAATCGCGCAGCGGCGCACTGTGCGGCATCGGCGAACGGTCGCGGCGAGTGCCGGCGTAATCGGCTGCGTCGCGGTACTGGCGTGGTGGATCGTCGATCAGCCTCTGGCGCCGCGGCATATGGCCTCCGACATGCTGAAATCGGCGCAAGCTCTGATGCCCCGTCGCGATGCGCCGGCGCCGGTAGAAAAGCGTCGTGCGCAGCATCTGGTTGCGAGTCCCGAGGCACCGGTGATTGCGGAGGCCGTCACACCGGCTCCTGTCCTTCCGCCATTACCTGTCGACGTGGCCGCCGCCGCACCCGCGCGCATCGTGGCTTTGCCTCAGGGCACCGCCACGCGACATGCGCCCACCCCGCGTGACGCGATTCGCTCGTCGCCTCCGCGTCGTGCGCTTCGCGTGCAAACGCATCCGCTTCCGGTAAATCGCCCTGCCGCGAATGACCCATCGCATGAAGCGCGCGTTCGTACCCGGTTCGGCGAAGACGGATACGCTGATGTAACGACGTTCGCCATGATGTCTTTGCGCGACGTCGCGCCGCTGCCGCGCTCCACCGTGTCGAACAATCTGCCGGTAAATAGCACGGAGTGGATGAACCACATATCGCAGCGTCGCGTCACCGAAATCCCGGAACAATTCGCGCAATGAGCGCCGCCGTTACTTCGACGCAGGCAAACCCGCTTCCGTCTGCTGCTGCAAGCGCGTGACCGCGCTCTGAAGCTGACGCAATTGCGCCTGCGCGTTGTCGCGCTCCGCGCGCAGCGCGAGCGCCTCGTCGCGCGTCTGCCGCTGCCGGTCGTCGACCTTCGCCTGCTGCGTGCGGGCGACGTCGAGATCGGTCTGCAGCCGTTGCGCCTGCTGCTGCGATATCGCGATGCTGCCCTGCAGATACGCATTCTGCGCCTGCAACCGCGTGCGATGAATCTCGACGTCCGCGAGTTGCTGCGTCTGCTGCGCGAAACCGGCGTAGATCGCTTCCGCGCGCTCTGCCGAATCGCTCCTGATCACGCGCCAGAAATGCTTGTTCTGAAACAACGCGACGTAGTACGTCATCCGCGGCGGATGGAAGAACAGGCTCGCACCATAGCTGCCGTTGTAGGTCGTGCGCAGTTCGCCGAGGTTCGCGTCCTGGATCAACTGGATCAAATCGGCGACGTCGCCGCGCGCGGCGGCGGGCGTATTCGCGGACACCTCGGGCTCAGCGACGGACTGGGGGCCAGCCTCTCGCGGCGCCAACTCCCCTGGAGCCGGCCGCGTGCCCGCCAGCGGCGCGCTCACGCTGTCCTGCTGTGCCACCGCAACACCCGTATGCCACAACGCATAGACACCGGCGAGCAACATAGCGCGCCGGATAACCAAGGAGTACTTCATATGCCTGCTCCACGCCGATCGAGAATGACGTTGGATTATCGCGCGGATTTATCGCGACGCGAAGCTCGTGGGCACTGTATGGACACGCTCGAAATCGAGATAGACGGTTGGCGCAGCGAACCACTCCATCCAAAATCACAGTCGCAAAATAAAGACGCCACCCAGCTCGCACTCCTGATTATTTCGAGAGAAGAAAACGCACTGCCACATAACGTGACAGTGCGTCAGATGGATGGAATGGCTCCGTCGGGCTGCGGAAAACAGCGAAAGCGCGGGACCGATGCGCAACCACGCCGCGGACTCAACCTCGACCGCGCACGCCGCGCCAACGCAAACCCGCCTTGCTTAAAACCGCGTCTCCCGCGCGACCCGCAGGAACGTATCGAGCAACGGCGTGCAATCGAGCAGCTCCGGGCCGCCCGCGCGATGAAACTCCGGGTGCCACTGCACGCCCATCACGAACGGCGCGCGCCGGTAGCGCACGGCCTCGATGATGCCGTCCGACGCCGACACCGCCTCGATATTGAGATCGCGGCCCAGCGTCTTTACCGCCTGATGGTGAATCGAGTTGACGATCGCGTCGCGCCGTCCGGGGAACATGTTCACCAGCGTCGAGCCATCCGGAAAATGCACGCCGTGCCGGTGCTGATCGTAGTTTTCGTTGACGTGGACGTTCGCGGTGGGCACTTCGGTCGCGATGTCCTGATATAGCGTGCCGCCGAACGCGACATTGATCAGCTGACAGCCGCGGCACACGCCGAGCACCGGCTTGCCCGATTCGACGAACTCGTGCAGCAGTTCGAGCTCGTACATGTCGCGCACGCGGTCACCGGGCCATTCGTGGCTGGTCGCCGATTCCGCATACGTCTGCGGCGACACGTCGGCGCCGCCTTGCAGCAGCAGGCCATCGAGATGCTTCGCATAGTCGCGCAGGCGGATGTTGCTCGGGTGCAGCATGCCCTGATGACCAACGGTCGGGATCATGAACACCAGCACGTCGCGCGACATCACCCAGTGCGCGACCGACTCCTCCAGATACTGCAGCGTCTTGCCGCGCAAGCCCTTCGCGCCCGGTTCCGGATGGAAGATGCGCGCCGACACGCCGATGCGCAGCGTGCGCTGCGTGATCCGCTGCCCCGCGCGATCGAACAGCTGCCGCGCGCGCGCCGCGATGATGCGGCCGAACACGCTCCACGCGGAGTCGCTCTGCTTCAGATAACGCGGTGGCGACGGCGGCAGCGCGTTGGGTGGCGGCGGGTTCGTGGCGCTGAAATCGGGTGCCGCGCCGAAACCGGGCGGCGGCGAGCCGGGCGCACGCGCCGCGGGTGCGGCGGCTGCCTCGCTGGCGATTTCGTCTTCGGTGGCGAGGTCCGCGGCGCTGCCGCCAGCCGCGCGCGGCTCGCCGGCGGCTACCGTCGGTTTCGCGAGCGGCTCGGGTTTCACCATGGTCGCGCCGCCGGCGTACGGACCAGCGCGCTGCGCTTCGCGCTCGTGCACCTTGGCTTCCTGCCGCGCGGTCGATTCGGCGGCGGCGCTGCGCGCCTCGGCCGCGTCGCGCAGCCGCGCCGTGCGCGGATCTTCGGGCGTGACCGACGATGCGCTGAGCGGATCGTCGGTCGACGACCTCGCGGTCGCCTCCTCGGCCGTCGGGCTCGTGTCTTTGGCGGCCGACCGGATGGCATCTTCATGCGAGGGAGGAAGCGAGGCGGCCGGTTCGGCCGGCGCGCTGCTCGGCGCGGGGGAGGCCGGCTGCGGACTGCCGGTCGTGCCGGCGTTTTCGGGTTTGTTTTCGCTCATGACTGTCGGACGGGCGCCTTACACGCGAACGAATGAATATGCCCTGATTATCCGTCAGTGCTGCAGGCCCCGCAAACCCGCACACAATTGCTCACATTGTTGCGAAGCGTTACACCGACCCCGATGAGTCAAGGATCCGGCCGCTCTTCGAAGGTTTCCCGCAACGCGATCTGCATCGACGCATGAATCTTCACGCACCAGCGCCACACGAGCGCGAGCAGCAGCGCGGCGCACACAAGCACCGCGACGAGCAGGCCAGTCGGCGGCAGGATGCTGCCAGACAGCGCCGCCACCAGCACAAACACGCCGATCATCGACACGATCGGCACGAGATCGGCGATCGCGTGACGCAGCGGGCTCGTGAAGCGTCCCGCGGTGGTCGGCTGCAAGCCGACTTCGGCAAGCAGCAGCGCGAGCGACTTGGTCTTGCGATACACGGCCACGAGAAACGGCAGCGAAACGACGAGCGCGACGCTCCACTGCACGACGCGTTGCAGCGGCTCGTCGTCGAGCCAGTGCGCGAGCAGCCGGCCGCTATGCGGCGCGCTATACGACACGGCCAGGAAAATGGCCACGACGAGCGCGAGATTCACCGCGATCTGCAATACGATCCGCCGCGTCATGCTGATGAGCGTCGGCTCGCCGCGCGCCGTGACCAAACTGCGCAGCCATTGCCCGTACATGCCGAACACGTTGGACAACGTGGCGGGCATCGCCTGCCCGATGCGGCGCGTGAGCGGATCGGCGACGCGGATCAGATATGGCGTCGTCAGCGTCGTCAATGCCGACACGGCGACCGCGATCGGATACAGAAACCCGCTCGTCACCTTCAACGTCAGACCGAGCGTCGCGATGATGAACGAGAACTCGCCGATCTGCGACACGGTCATGCCGACGCGCATCGAGGTGCGCGCGTCCTGCCCCGACAGAAACGTGCCGAGCCCGCACGACACGATCTTGCCGACGATCACCGCGAGCGTGATGACGGCGATCGGCCACGCGTAGTCGAGCATCACGGCCGGGTTCAGCATCAGTCCGATCGTCACGAAGAAGATCGCGGAAAACGCGTCGCGCAGCGGCGCGATCAGATGCTCGATCCGATGCAGATGACGCGACTCGGCCATGATCGCGCCGATCAGGAACGCGCCGAGCGCGATGCTGTAATCGAGCTTGACGACCAGCAGACAGAAGCCGAAGCAGAAGCCGAGCACGGACACGAGCATCATCTCGTCGCTGCCCGTGCGCGCGACGTAGTTCAGCGCGCGCGGCACGAGCAGCACGCCGACCAGCAGCGACACCGTCATGAACAGCAGCAGCTTGCCGAGCGTGACGGCCGCGAGCCCGGCCGACAGCTGCCCGGTCTGCGCGATGCCGGTCAGCAGCACGAGCATCGCGATACCGAGAATGTCCTCGACGATCAGAATGCCGAACACGAGCTGCGCGAAGCTTTCGCGTTTGAGTCCGAGATCGGACAGCGCCTTCACGATGATCGTCGTCGACGAGATCGCGAGGATCGCGCCGAGGAACAGCGAGTCCATCGGAGTCCAGCCGAACGCGCTGCCGATCTCGTAGCCGATCCACAGCATCAGCACGATTTCGGACAGCGCGGCGACGATCGCCGTCGCGCCGACCTCGAACAGCTTGCGCAGGCTGAATTCGAGGCCCAGCGAAAACATCAGGAACACGACGCCCAGCTCGCCGAGCGTCTGGATCGTCTGTTCGTCGTGGATCAATTGGAACGGCGGCGTGTACGGTCCGATGATCACGCCGGCCGCGATATAGCCGAGCACCACCGGCTGCTTCAGGCGATGGAACAGCACGGTGACGACGCCGGCCAGCGCCATCACGACGGCCAGATCCTGGATGAAGCCGATGCCATGGTGCATGAGCGCTTTCCTTACAAACAGTAATCTCAGAAAGCGCAGTGTAGCAAACGAACCGACCATCTTTTTGGCGAAGTCGCGCGCCGCGCCGCGCCGCCAGTAGCAGGCCGCTCGGCCGCAAAACCTTGCTCTACAATGCGGACGGACCTTTCCCTTTGGCTCCGCACTGCCTCGCTCATGCGCCCGCGCTGCGCTCAACCGGATTTCTACCGACATCATGGCCACTGAATTCGCCCCCTTCCCGCCGCTTGCCCAGCTTGCCGCCGATCTCGCCGCCGGCCGCACGACGAGCCGCGCGCTCGTCGAAACCGCGCTGGACCGAATCGCCGATCCGGCTGGCCAGGGCGCCGCCGTCTTCATGCACGTCGACACCGACGCCGCGCGCGCCGCCGCCGACGCGCACGACCGCCTGCGCGCGGCCGGCACCGTGCTCTCGCCGCTCGCCGGGATTCCCGTGTCGGTCAAGGACCTGTTCGACATCGAAGGCCAGCCGACCCGCGCGGGCTCCGTCGTGCTCGCCGACGCGCCCGCCGCGAAGGCCGACGCGGTCGCGGTCGCACGTCTGAAGCGGGCCGGCGCCGTGATCGTCGGGCGGACCAACATGAGCGAGTTCGCGTTTTCCGGACTCGGCCTGAATCCGCACTACGGCCATCCGCTGTCGCCGTACCGGCGCGGCGTGAAGGGCGACGAGCGGATTTCGGGCGGCTCGTCGTCGGGCGCGGCCGCGTCGGTCGCCGACGGCATGGCCGCGGTCGCGCTCGGCACCGACACCGGCGGCTCGATCCGCATCCCGGCCGCCTTGTGCGGGCTGACCGGCTTCAAGCCGACCGCCGCTCGCATCCCGAAGCAGGGCGGCGTGCCGCTGTCGTCGACGCTCGACTCGTTCGGGCCGATCGGCGTGTCGGTCGCATGCTGCGCGCTGGTCGACCGGATGCTCGCCGGGCTCGAGCCGCGCATCCCGGCCGCGCGGCCGCTCGAAGGCGTGCGCCTCGGCGTGCTGACCAATTTCGTGACCGACGGCGTCGAGCCCGAAGTCGCGCGCGCGATCGATACCGCGCTCAAGCATCTGGAGGCGGCCGGCGCGATCGTCAGCGAGGTGCGCTTCGCGCCGCTCGACCGGCTGCCGGAGATCAACCGCTTCGGCTTTTCGTCGATCGAGGCGTATGCGTGGCATCGTCCGCTGCTCGACAAGCATCGCGAACAGTACGATCCGCGCGTGCTCGTGCGCATCATGAAGGGGCAGCCGGCCAGCGCGGTCGATTATCTGGACCTCGTCGCCGAGCGCAACGCGATGCTCGACGAAGCCGCGCGCACGCTGTGGCAGCGTTTCGACGCGCTCGTCGCGCCGACCGTGCCGGTCGTGCCGCCGCGCCTCGCCGACCTGCTCAACGACGACGACGCGTTCGGCCGCACCAATGCGCTGATCCTGCGCAATCCGAGCGCGTTCAACTTCCTCGATAGCTGCGCGCTGTCGCTGCCGTGCCATCTGCGCGGCGACGCGCCGGTCGGCCTGATGCTGGCGGGCGCACCGCACGCCGACGACGCGTTGCTCGCGATCGGCCGCGCGGCCGAGGCAGTGCTGAAAGCGATCCGGTAAAGCGCGCCGGGGTTGGCCGCCCGGCGCGGTCGCCGCCGCGCCAATGTTCAGGCAATAAGTGGCGCGGCCGGGGTTCGCGCTAGAATCGCGGGCACCCGCCCTTTCGTCTCCAGACCAATCGAAGATCCATGAATAACGACTCCGCGATGCTGCGCCGCGAGCGCACCCTGCTGGTTCTGCTCGGCCTGATCTGCCTCGCCCTCGTGGGCGGTGCGTTGTACCTGCAGTTTGGCCTGCGCGAAGATCCGTGCCCGCTGTGCATCATCCAGCGTTATTTCTTCCTGCTGATCGCGATCTTCGCGTTCCTCGGCGCGCGCTTCAGGCACTGGCGCGGCGTGCGCCTGCTCGAAGTGATGGCGGCGCTGTCGGCGCTCGCCGGCATCGCGACCGCGGCGCGCCATGTGTACATCCAGGCGAATCCTGGCTTCAGCTGCGGCTTCGACGCGCTGCAGCCAGTGGTCGACAGCCTGCCCCCCGCGCACTGGCTGCCGAGCGTGTTCAAGGTTGCGGGCCTGTGCGAAACCGCCTATCCACCGCTTCTCGGGCTGACGCTGCCGATGTGGTCGGGCGTCGCGTTTATCGTCGCGTTCGTCGCGCTGGTGCTGAGCCTGGTGCGCAATCGCCATCGGGTCTCCTGACGGCGGGCAACTTGGCCGAGCGAGCTTCGAACGCCGTCTGAAGCGCCGAACTCGCCGCCAGGGCGCTTACCGATTCGCATCGCCAATGACGCCGGACTTCGTGTTGTCCATGCCGGGCACCGAAGTCCGGCGTTTTTTCTGCGCGACGTTCCGCGATCGCGCGCCGTTCCTGTCGGTTCCCGCTCCGCGCACGCAACTTCTCGCCTCGGCGCGAATCGTACCCGGATCATGACCGCCGCCGCATGAGCTTCATGCGACACGGGAAATATTTTCGGGCCGGGGTAGTGCTATCTTCGGGTATGGATGGCGATCTACGTGCGCGAGGCCGGCTTTTTGCGACCCCATGCGTAACGCGCGCCCGGTCCGCACTGTCTTCCGATTCGCCATGACAACGCAAACCATCCGCTTCTACCATCAGGGGTCCGTCCGCGAGGTCGCGGGCGTGCCGGCGACGCGCACCGTGCTGCAGCACCTGCGCGAGGACTTGCGCTGCACCGGCACCAAGGAAGGCTGCGCGGAAGGCGACTGCGGCGCATGCACGGTCGTGATCGGCGAACTCGATGCGCGCGGCGACCTCACGTTGAAGGCTGTCAACGCCTGCATCCAGTTCCTGCCGACACTCGACGGCCGCGCCCTCTTCACCGTCGAAGACCTGCGCGCCGCGAACGGCGCGCTGCATCCGGTGCAGCAGGCGTTGGTCGACTGTCATGGTTCGCAATGCGGCTTCTGCACACCCGGCTTCGTCATGTCGATGTGGGCGCTCTACGAGAACCAGCCCGTCAGCGCCGGCCTGCCGACCCGCCATGAAATCGACGCCGCGCTGTCCGGCAATCTGTGCCGCTGCACGGGCTACCGGCCGATCATCGACGCCGCGCAGAAGATGTTCGACTACGCGCAGCATCCGCGCGTCGCGCTCGATCGCGACGCGATCGCGGCCACGCTGCGCACACTGCAACGCGAAGACACGTTCGAATACAGCGCGCCAGGCACCCGCGGCGCCGCCTTCGGCTCGCCCACCTTCCACGCCCCGCTCACGCTCGACGCGTTCGCGACGCTGCGCGCGCAGCATCCGGACGCGCGCATCGTCGCGGGCAGCACCGACGTCGGCTTGTGGGTCACCAAGCAGTTCCGCGATCTCGGCGACTTGCTGTACACCGGCAACGTCGCGGAACTGAAGACGATCGCGCGCGACGCGCAAACGCTGACCATCGGTGCGGCGGTCACGCTCGAAGACGCGTACGCGGCGCTCACCGCCGACTACCCCGAACTCGCCGAACTATGGACGCGCTTCGCATCGCTGCCGATCCGCAATGCGGGCACGCTCGGCGGCAACGTCGCGAACGGCTCGCCGATCGGCGATTCGATGCCGGCACTGCTCGCGCTCGGCGCCGACGTCGAGTTGCGCCGCGATCGCACGACCCGCACCGTGCCGCTCGACGCGTTCTACCTCGGCTATCAGAAGACCACGCTCGCGGAAGGCGAATTCGTCAGCGCGCTGCGCGTGCCTCGCCCGGCCGGCGCGCTGCGGTTTCGCACCTACAAGGTGGCGAAGCGTTACGACCAGGACATCTCGGCGGTGTGCGCGGCGTTTGCGCTGCACGTCGCGGAAGATGGCACGATCCGCGCGGCGCGGGTCGCGTTCGGCGGCATGGCGGCGACGCCGAAGCGGGCCGCGCATGCCGAAGCCGCGCTCAACGGCGCGGCGTGGAACGAACCGACGGCCCGTCGCGCAATGGACGCGCTCACCGCCGACTATCAGCCGCTCACCGACATGCGCGCGTCGAGCGCGTATCGGCTGAGGGTCGCGCGCAATCTGCTGTGGCGCTTCTACCTCGAAACGCGCGACGACGCGCCGCTCGCGCTCTGCGACGTGAACGCGTTCGCGTTCGAGGCCAACGCAATCGTCGTGAAGGAGTCGCCGTGATGAACCGGACCGATGCCTTTATCGAACGCGCTGGCGCGCGTGCCGATCAACGCGAGGACGCGTCGATCGGCGTACCGCTGCCGCACGAATCCGCCGCGCTGCACGTGAGCGGCGAAGCGACCTACACGGACGACATCGCCGAGCTGCACGGCACGCTGCACGCGGCGCTCGGCCTGTCGCGCCATGCGCATGCGCGCATCGTGTCGATGGATCTCGACGCGGTGAGAAACGCGCCCGGCGTGATCGCGGTGCTGAGCGCCGACGATATCCCCGGCGAAAACAATTGCGGCCCGGTGCTGCACGACGATCCGATCCTCGCCGACGGCGAAGTGCTCTATCTGGGCCAGCCGGTCTTCGCGGTGATCGCCGAGAGCCACGAACTCGCACGTCGCGCCGCCGCGCTCGCGAAAAGCGACGACGTGATCCGCTACGAGCCGCTCGACGCGATCCTCACCGTCGCCGATGCGAAAGCCACGAAGCAGTTCGTGCTGCCGCCACTGCATCTGCGCCGCGGCGACCCCGACGCGAAGATCGCCGCCGCGCCGCATCGACTGGCCGGCAGGTTCGAGGTCGGCGGCCAGGAGCAGTTCTATCTCGAAGGCCAGATCGCCTATGCGGTGCCGAAGGAAATGGACGGCATGCTCGTCTACAGCTCGACGCAGCATCCGAGCGAGATGCAGCAGGTCGTCGCGCACATGCTCGACTGGCCCGCGCATAACGTCGTCTGCGAATGCCGGCGCATGGGCGGCGGCTTCGGCGGCAAGGAATCGCAATCGGCGCTGTTCGCGTGCGTGGCCGCGCTTGCGGCGCAACGCCTGCGTCGCCCGGTCAAGCTGCGCGCCGATCGCGACGACGACTTTCTGATCACCGGCAAGCGCCACGATGCAGTCTACGAGTACGAAGCGGGCTTCGACGACAGCGGGCGTCTCAGCGGCGTGCGCGTCGAAATCGCATTGCGCGCCGGCTATTCCGCGGATCTGTCCGGCGCGGTCGCGACGCGCGCGGTGTGCCACGTCGACAACGCGTACTACCTGTCCGACGTCGATATCGTCGCGCTGTGCTGCAAGACCAATACGCAGTCGAACACCGCGTTTCGCGGCTTCGGCGGACCGCAAGGCGCGCTCGTGATGGAGGTGCTGCTCGACGGCATCGCGCGCGAGCTGCGGCTCGATTCGCTCGACGTGCGGCTCGCGAATTACTACGGCGTCGGCGAACGCGATACGACGCCGTACGGACAACGCGTCGAAGACAACATCATCGCGCCGCTGACCGACGCGCTGCTAGATTCGAGTGACTACCGCGCGCGTCGCGCGGCATTCGCCGAATTCAATGCGAAGAGTCCCGTGCTCAAACGCGGCCTCGCGTTTTCGCCGGTCAAGTTCGGCATCTCGTTCAACGTGCCGTTCCTGAATCAGGCCGGCGCGCTCGTGCACGTGTACAAGGACGGCTCCGTGCTCGTCAATCACGGCGGCACCGAGATGGGCCAGGGGCTCAACACGAAAGTCGCGCAGGTGGTCGCGAATCAGTTCGGCTTGCCGTTCGCGCGCGTCCGGGTGACCGCGACCGATACCTCGAAGATCGCCAACACGTCGGCCACCGCGGCCTCGACCGGCAGCGACCTGAACGGCATGGCCGCCGAAGCCGCCGCGCGGACGATCCGCGCGCGGCTCGCGGAACTCGCGGCGCGCCAGCTCGGTGGCGACGCCAACGACGTGCAGTTCGCGCGCGGCAGCGTGTCGGTGAACGGCGGCGCGCTGCCGTTCGAACAGCTCGTCAACGCCGCGTATCTCGCGCGCGTGCAGTTGTGGTCGGACGGCTTCTACGCGACGCCGAAAGTGCATTGGGATGCGAAGTCGCTGACCGGTCATCCGTTCTATTACTTCGCGTATGGTGCGGCGGTGTCGGAGGTCGTCGTCGATACGCTGACCGGCGAGTGGAAGCTCCTGCGCGCGGACTTGCTGCACGACGCGGGCCAGTCGATCAATCCGGCGATCGATCTCGGCCAGATCGAAGGCGGCTTCATTCAGGGCATGGGCTGGCTCACCACTGAAGAGCTATGGTGGAGCCGCGACGGCCGCCTGATGACGCACGCGCCGTCGACGTACAAGATTCCCGCGGTCAGCGACACGCCCGCCGCGTTCCACGTTCGGCTCTACGACAACAGCAACGCCGAGCCGACCGTGTTCCGCTCGAAGGCGGTCGGCGAGCCGCCGTTGCTGCTGCCGTTTTCGGTGTTTCTCGCGATTCGCGACGCGATCGCGGCCGCAGTGCCGGGCGCGCGACATGCTCCGCCGTTGCGCGCGCCGGCGACGCCCGAGGCGATACTCGATGCGCTGGACGCTTTGAATGCGATGAACGCGTCGCAGACCGCAGATCCGACCGAAGCCGCCGCGCACCCCGATGGCACCGACACAAACACGCAACCCGCCGCGGAAACGCCCCACGCGGCCCCCCACGGAGAATCGCCGGATGCAAGCCTGGCTCACTGACCTGCAACATCTGCTCGCGCATGGCGACGCCGCCGTGCTGGTGACGGTCGCGCGCGTCGAAGGTTCGGCGCCGCGCGAAGCCGGCACGAAGATGATCGTCACGCGCGAGGCGGCCAGGCATACGATTGGCGGCGGCCACCTCGAATGGAAGGCGATCGAGACCGCGCGCCAGGTGCTGCGCGACGGCATGCGCGCGCCCCACATGCGGCGGCTCGAACGCTTCGCGCTGGGGCCGAGCCTCGGCCAGTGCTGCGGCGGCGCCGTGATCCTCGCGTTCGAGCGGCTCGACGTCGGCGATCTCGGCTGGCTCACGTCGCTCGCCAAGCGCCTCGCGGCGGGGCAATCGACGGTGCGCAGCGTATCATTCGGCCCCGCGCCGGATGCGGTGATGCTGTCTGAGCCCGAGCCCGGCATCGACGGCGCCGACTGTCTGCTGTGGGACGGCGCCGGTTTCGACGACAGCAGCGCGCTCCTGACCGAAACCATCGCGCCGGGCGAATTCGCCGTCGTGCTATTCGGCGCCGGTCACGTCGGCGCGGCGCTCGTGCGCGTGCTGGCGACACTGCCTTGCACGGTGCGCTGGGTCGACGAGCGCGACGCGCAGTTTCCGTCGCTCGATGCGCTGCACGCGCCGAACGTGAGGATCGACGCGAACGACGCACCCGACGAGGCGATCGATCAGGCCGCGCCGAACACGTACTTCGTCGTGATGACGCACAACCATGCGCGCGATCTCGAACTGGCCGAACGCATCCTGCGGCGCGGCGACTTCGCGTTCTTCGGCATGATCGGCTCGCATACCAAGCGCAAGCAGTTCGAGCATCGGCTCGCGGCTCGCGGCATCGATCCGGCGCGGATCACGCGGATGAAATGTCCGCTCGGCGTCGACGGCATCGTCGACAAGTCGCCCGAGGTCATCGCGATCTCGGCGGCCGCGCAGGTGTTGCAGGCCGTCGAGGCGAACGCGGGTGCGCGCCACCCGACGCAGGCGGTTTGATACGCGGCCGGCGCCACTCGTTACCCAACACACAATTCCAAACCACGATGAACCCGACAACCGCTACCCCTGCTTCCCCCGTTACGCTCGCCGACAAAACCGCGCGCGCACCGAAGGCCGAGCTGCATATCCACATCGAAGGCTCGCTCGAACCCGAGCTGATTTTCGCGCTCGCGCAACGCAACGGCGTGAAGCTCGCCTACGACTCGGTGGAAGCCTTGCGCGCCGCCTATGCGTTCACCGACCTGCAATCGTTCCTCGACATCTACTACGCGGGCGCGAGCGTGCTGCTGCACGAGCAGGACTTCTACGACATGACGATGGCCTACGTCGAGCGCTGTCTCGCCGACAACGTCGTGCATAGCGAAATCTTTTTCGACCCGCAGACCCATACCGAGCGCGGCGTGCGGATCGCGACCGTCGTGGCCGGCATCGAACGCGCGCTCGCCGACGCGGAGAAGCGCGGCATGTCGAGCAAGCTGATCCTGTGTTTCCTACGCCATCTGTCCGAGGACGATGCGCTCGCCACCTTCGACGAAGCGCTGCCGCTGTTCGAGCAGTACGAGCATCGGCTGATCGGCGTGGGGCTCGATTCGTCGGAACGCGGCCATCCGCCGTCGAAGTTCGAGCGCGTGTTCGCGAAGGCGCGCGCGCTCGGTCTGAAGCTCGTCGCGCATGCGGGCGAGGAAGGCCCGCCGTCCTACATCTACGAGGCGCTCGACGTGCTGAAGATCGACCGCGTCGATCACGGGGTGCGCAGCATCGAGGACCCGGCGCTCGTCACGCGCCTCGCCGATACGCGCGTCGCGCTGACCGTGTGCCCGCTGTCGAACCTGAAGCTGTGCGTGTTCGACGACCTGACCAGGCACACGCTGAAAGACCTGCTCGATCGCGGCGTCGCGGTGACTGTCAATTCCGACGATCCGGCCTATTTCGGCGGCTACGTGAACGCGAACTATCTGGCGACGATCGACGCGCTGAAGCTCGACGACGCCGAGGTCTACACGATCATCCGCAACGGCTTCGAGGCGTCGTTCGTGACGCCCGAGGAACGCGCCATGCTGATCGGTAAGCTCGACGCGTATTGGCGGCACTGAGTGGCGGCACTGAGCCGCGCGCCGACGGATTTCAACTGACGGGCCTCGACCGACGTCGGCGGCCGGCGGCTTCGCTTCGTTCGGGCAAACGGCAACGACCCGAACCGGGAAGCCGCTGCCGCTGCCTGCGCCGCCCAGCTTTCAACATTCGGAGACAGCTTTTCCATGACTGAATCGGCTCATACCGCGCAAGCGGCGGCGCAAGCGGCATTCCGCGCCCCTCTGCTGACCTTCAACGGCGATCCGGCGCACGCGCCGAACGCCGTGGTGTTTCACGAGGACGGTCTCCTGATCGTGGAAGACGGCCGCGTCGTCGCGGCGGACGCGTATGCGGCGCTCGCGTCGCGGCTCGCGCCCGGCACGCAGGTCGTGGAGCGGCGCGACAAGCTGATCCTGCCGGGCTTCATCGATACCCACATCCACTATCCGCAGACCGACATGATCGCGTCGCCGGCGCCGGGTCTGCTGCCGTGGCTCGACACGTACACGTTCCCAACCGAGCGCCGCTTCGCCGACATCGCGCACGCCCGCGACACGGCGAGCTTTTTTCTCGACGAACTGCTCGCCTGCGGCACGACGACCGCGCTCGTGTACTGCACGGTCCACAAGGAATCCGCCGACGCCCTCTTCGCCGAGAGCGAAGCGCGCAATCTGCGCATGGTCGCGGGCAAGGTGCTGATGGACCGCCACTGCCCCGCGTTCCTGCGCGACACCGCGCAATCGGGCTACGACGACAGCGCCGAGCTGATCGGCCGCTGGCACGATCGCGGCCGCCAGATGTACGCGCTGACGCCGCGCTTCGCGCCGACCTCGACCGAGGCGCAGCTCGAAGCATGCGGCGCGCTCGCGCGGCTGCATCCGGACGTGTTCGTTCAGAGCCACGTGGCCGAGAACACCGACGAGGTGAAATGGGTCGCCGAGCTGTTCCCCGGCCACCGCAGCTATCTCGACATCTACGATCACTATGGGCTCTTGCGCCGTCGCGCGGTGTACGGCCATTGCATCTACCTCGACGACGAGGACCGCAAGCGCATGGCGCAAACCGGCGCGCTCGCCTCGCACTGCCCGACCTCGAACCTGTTCCTCGGCAGCGGCCTGTTCGACTTCGACAAGGCCGACTCGGCCGGCATGCCGATCGCGCTCGCGACCGACGTCGGCGGCGGCACGTCGTTCTCGATGCTGCAGACGATGAACGAAGCGCACAAGGTTGCGCGCCTCGGCGGCCATCATCTGACGGCGACGCGCATGTTCTATCTCGCGACCGCCGGCGCGGCCGAAGCGCTCGATCTCGGCGACAAGATCGGCACGCTGAGGGACGGCTCGGAAGCGGACTTCGTCGTGCTCGATCCGCAGGCGACGCCGCTGCTCGCGCGCCGCACCGCGCGGCGCGAATCGCTCGAGGAGCTGCTGTTCGCGTTCGCGCTGCTCGGTGACGATCGCGCCGTATATGAAACGTATGCGGCCGGCAAGTGCGTGCATCGCCGCGACGACGCGCGCCAGCGCGTGCCGGGACGCGCGAAGATCGCGGCTTGACACCAGCTTCGGTTGAGACGCCCCAGTTGCAGACGAAACGCTAGTGGGCGTCTTGGTCCGCGAGTGCTCACAAATTGGCTATTCAGTGTCAATTTCGAGCGTCTCAAATTCGACGGCAATCTCAGCGCCAACTGTTGAGAAAACGTATGCGATATGGTCGGCACGGCGCTTTCCAAAATGCGCGGATTTCTTGAGTACCTCGATTGCCGCGGCGTATGCCTCATCACCGGGTTTCAACACCTCAATCGAATTGACGATGTTCAACAATCCACCATCAATGATGCTCGCGCGCGTCACTCCAAGAAAGGTAACGGTCGCGCGCCGGCTCTCATCGTACAACCCGAGTGTTAGTACGTTTGGTGTATTGGCGCCACCTTCCTTGCTGGTCGCAATCGCATCCAGGTACCAGTCATGAAAACCGCCGAACTGTTCCAGTGCATCTGTGATGGTCATGGTGGCTTGTCCTATGGAAGTATGCTTTACCCACAAAGTGCAAGCGTATCCTTTACAACAGAGCCGGCGTCCAGTCGGCTTTGTTGCATCTGGACGCTACTTTTGAAGGTCCCTGTTCGACCCACAAGAGACAGCCATCTTTCTCCAAAGCAGCCGTTCAACGTTGCGAAGCATGCTTGCAGCCGAGGAGATTGATCTTGCCTCCCATGCCACCCGACGAAGGGTTTATTGAGTGGTAGCCCATAGTCCTCTCTAATTGCAAACGTCCTCTTTGATCGCCCCCTTGGCCGCAACATCACAGGTGATCGCACCGCCGTCGTGGTCCCTTAACACGATTGCCCAGATCCCGTATGCGAACGAACCAGTCAAGGGGCCGACAAGTCACGTGGTCGAGGTATTCCAGTATCTCACCCTGCATGTCGCACGCCTCGCCGCAGGGATGTGAACGCGCCTTCGCGGGTGCAGGTGCCCATGCGCAGGGTGGTCTAACCTGACACATATCATCGGGTCACAGATGATCCACCGTGTTCCACGTCACCCCGTCAAGCGGATAGTCAGTAGTCACTCCGTTTGCGTACAGAGCAATGCGGTCTTTCGACTGCGCGATCCTGAATCCTTTGCCAATTTCCTTTCCATCCTTTTTCAGTACGACGCATGGTAGATCGGCCTTTGTGCAGCCTCGCTCGAACGTGTCGGCGGTTTGCTGCGCGGCCAGCCTGCCAGAGTGCTCTCCAAGACCACCTGGCAGCGCGAACACGGCGCTGAGCATTGGAATACCTGCTAGAAAAAGTACCATGCAGCCTGCAACCAGCAACGCCCTGGCTAGGAACCTTGCAAGATGGGGATGCCTGAATTCCTTGCTTCTCGATTCGTCCCATTTCTGGACTTGTGGCTTGAAGCGCTCCGCTATCGACCAAACGGCCATCCAGAAAGCAAAGTACAGGAACATGCCTGCGAGCGGCCACTTGTGCTGTGTAGACCAGTTCAGCAGTGTCATCCCCTCGTGGAGGAACGCCAACGCGCCGTAGATGAGGTATTCCTCCCGTGCAAGCGGATAGGTCGTGATACTCACATGGAAAAAGTCACGCCAGCTTGAGCTGTATGCATATCCAAGGAAATAGTCAATTGCGATCAGTGACGCACCAGCGATGGCCACTCCCGTCTTCCATATCCATTCTGGAATAAGCTGGGTGAAGGATGTGATTTCTTCTTTCTGCATCTGACGGACTTTCCCTCCTTTTTTGTGAGGTGTGCAAACGAGGACATGAATACTCCGCTTGTAGGAGGCCAGTCGATGGCCCGCCGCCGTCACGAGCCCCGAACTGCCTGCTTCACTATCGGCGTATAGCGTTCACCGTTTACCCATTGTTCATATGTGAGCATGTGATCCCACGCCTCGGCACGAGACATCTGCTGGCGATTCGGGATCACGTAGCGCGCTTCGTAATCTTCATAGACTTTTAATAGCTCGATATTTTCTTTACCGTACGCCTTTCGCACCTTCTTTGGCACATCATCGAATTCGCCGACGAATGAACTGCTGACCGGCAAAAATAAGATGCGATTTTCACCCTCATTGGAAAAGGACACGTCACGACAGGCATTGCCATCACGCCAGATGGCATGACTCTCTGCCTCCATATAATTTGGGCCATTTGTCCAGACACGAAAACCAAAAGCGCTTTTTCCGCACCCAGTTTGACGGATGTACTCTTCCACGTTCGAATCACAGCAACCGAGGCGGCTCCACACTTCAGGTTCGCATGCGATGTAGAACGGAGCCTGATCGCTCAACGACTGACAGAACGCGAGGACAGAATTGCTGAGTTCAGGTGGGGTAGTCAGGTCACGGAACAAGCCATTGGCTGCATACAGTTTCTGCTGTGCCATGTAAGGATTGGCCGCAGTATTTCTGCGCTCTTTTTTCAGGCGGCTATTCTTTCCCATTGCTTACCTTGCGAATCCCCAAAATTTTTAGATTGACTAATTGCTGCCGTAGCGGGTGAGCCAGCCATTTTAGAAGGTGGGCAGTCTCAAGAGTCAAGTGCAACGTTTAGCTAATCCGGCCTTCTCTAACTCTTTAGCCATTGCTTCCTCGGGGGAGTCCCAGCCGAGCGTCTGGCGAGGCCGCCCGTTGAGCAATTTGGCGATGTCATTGAGTTGGGTCTG